>JAISSA010000027.1 GCA_031273365.1 Synergistaceae bacterium | reverse complement strand
GGCCACGAAGCTGAACGACGCCATCGCGCGGCAGTTGGGCCAGCTGTCCGTGCTCTCCATCGACAACCAGAACGGCAGGGACCCGGCCGCCAACCGCTTCGTCACCTTCGTCGACGACGCGCAGGAGGGCACGTCGGAGGCGCTGGGCGGAACCTTCGTCATCCGCTCCGCCATCGCCGGCGACAACGGCAAAATCAGCTTTGCCGGCGACGAAGAGCTCATCAACACGCTCTCCCTGAACCAGCTTCAGGCGGCGGAGGAAAACAGCTTCTCCGTCAGCGTCTGGGACGCCCACGACGGGAAATCCATCGCCTCCAGCGTCAAGATCACCGGCAACAAGCTGATCGGCGTGGTCAACGAAAACGTGGACGTGGTGTTCGACGCCATGGCCAACGTGAAGGTGGAGTGGAACGAGCCCACGAAGTCCTTCGTCCTCACCAAGGACGAGGGTTCTTACCAGACCATCCTGCACCTCGCGGACAACACGACGGTGTTCCAGATCGGCGCGAACGAGGGCGAGGACATGGGCATCAACATCGGCGACATGCGCGCGGAGGCGCTGGGCATCGAAAAGGTCCTGGTGACCGACCGGGACTCGGCGGCGCGCTCCATCACCATCATCGACAACGCCATCGACAAGGTCTCCACGCAGCGCGCGAAGCTGGGTGCCTACCAGAACCGCCTTGAGCACACCATCACGAACCTGACCGTGGCGGGCGAGAATCTGACGGCGGCCGAGAGCCGCATCCGCGATACGGACATGGCGAAGGAAATGATGAATTTCACCAAGCTCCAGATCATGCTCCAGGCCGGAACCAGTATGCTGGCGCAGGCCAACTCCCTGCCCCAGAACGTCCTGAGCCTCCTCCGGTAGGGGCATAGCCCCTACAACCCGTTACCGGGGGCTTGCCCCCGGGCCCCCCGGTTTGATTGGGGGGTAATTCGGGACTCGATGACTCAGGGGGGCAAGGGACCATGTCCCCCTGCCCCCCTGAGCCTGAACGGTTATTCTTCCGGCTTACCAGCTGATGGCGAGCATCTCGAAGTGCGCCTGAGGGTGGTCGCAGGCCGGGCACTTTTTCGGGGCTTCGGCGGTCTCCACGATGTAGCCGCAGTTGCGGCAGCGCCACGTGATCTTCGTGTCCTTCTTAAAGACTTTGCCCTCGGCGATGTTTTTCGCCAGACCCAGATAGCGCTCCTCGTGAAATTTCTCCGCAACGGCGATGGCCCGCATGGCGGCCGCGATCTCGGGGAAACCCTCTTCGTCCGCTGTTTTCGCGAACTCCGGGTACATGCTGGAATACTCGTAGTTCTCACCGGCCGCGGCGTCCCTGAGGTTGGAGAGCGTGTCGCGCTCCGGACCCGCCGGGAATCCCGCGGTGATCTCGACCTCGGCGGGACCGGCCATAAAACGGAAAAGACGCTTCGCGTGCTCCTTTTCCTGGTCCGCGGTCTCCGTGAAAATGTACTCGATCTGTTTGAACCCCTCGTCCCTGGCGACCCCGGCGTAGTACGTGTAGCGGCTCCGCGCCTGCGATTCTCCGGCAAAGGCCTTCATCAGGTTGACTTCCGTCTTTGTTCCTTTAACGCTCTTCATCGTTTCATACCCCCAAAAAAAGAATAATGTGTCTCGCACTGTACCGTGGAGAGTTTGCAACTCAACTTGTACCCGTTCAGCACTGCCGTTATCAAAACGCTTCCGTTTTAAATTCAGGGGGGCGGAGCCCGTTCGGCCGCTTCGCAGCCCTCACTGGTCCCCCAAAACCCCCTGAAACCCCGCGGAAGGGGAGGGCGTGCGGGATTTTTCCCTGTTCCCGCATTCGTGGCAGACCCCTCGAAATTGCACCACGACCTCCTCGATGCTGCCCGCTACCTTCGAGATCTCGGGAAAATTCCCGCTCTCGACGAAAATGTCCTGTATCGATCCGCAACGGGTACAGATAAAGTGCCAGTGATCCGTAAGCAGCCCGTCGTAGATGTCGCTGGAGGTAAAATTACTCAGGCGTTTGACAAGTCCCTTTTCCGCAAGGGACGTCAGCGCACGGTAAACCGTATTTAAGGAAATCGCGGGAAGATGTCCGCGCACACCTTCATAAACCTGCTCGGCGGTGGGATGAAACTGCCTTGCAGCATCCCTGAGGATCTCCCTGTAAACGGCGATTCGCTGATTCGTCATTTTCAGCCCGGCGTCCTGAAAAAGCTTCTGAACGTCGGCCTGAGTGAGTTTTGTCTCATCTGTCGCCACTGTTCTGTTCATAATCGTGAACCTCATTCGCGCTTCTGACTAACATCTCATGCGACAGCGCGCCTTTCATAATTTTACACGAATTTTACCCGATCATGCCGGCATCGACCTTTCGAAGAGAACAGGAATAACCATGACAAATTTTTTCTAACGGCACAGACTTTTCATAACGGCGCCAAAGCTCATGAATTGGCGTGTAAATACTAAATGATAATTATTATTATTCAATGCGTATTATTACTCAAAATTTGACGCGGACCACGAAGAAACGTGACGCCATTGTGCATCGGACATCGGGCATCGACGGTCGCGTCGCTCCGGAACGGCGGCGGAGCCTGCACAAAAATGTGCGGAGCCTCCATATCGGGGCTCCGCGTCGACTGAACGTACAGGGCTTGAACGGATACCTTTGGGTTTCCCTGTCGGCTTCTACTTCAGCCAGCGATCTTCCGCCTTTTTCAGCTCGCCGCGCAACTGAAGTTCCTCCCAGACGAATTTCATGACGCGGACGAAATCGGGGTCATCGGTCTGGAGCATGAAGCCCTTGCAGGCCACGGGCGTCAGGGGCGCGTCAAAGAACGCGACGGCGAGGCGGCTGTCCTTTTTGCTGTAGAGCAGCGCCTCGTGAGTGTCGGTAATCATGACGTCGCCCTTTCCCCCGGCGATCAGGCCGGGGATCTCCGCGTTGCTGCCGTGCGTCGTCACCTTCGCTTTTGTCAGGTTTGCGTCGACGTACTTTTCGTTGGTTCCTCCGGGGTTCTTGATGACGCGGACGTCCGGCTGGTTCAGGCTTTCCGGCGTCGTAAATTTCTCCCTGTCCTCCGCGCGGATCAGCGCGACCTTGCCGAACGGCGCGTAGGCAGGCAGGAAATCCGCCCTGAGCATACGGGCAACGTTGCGGGTAATGCCGCCCAGCGAGACGTCGAATTTGTCGGCCAGATGATCCTCCATCAGCTTCGGCCAGCTTGTGGGCACGTACTCGACCCTGAGGCCCAGCTCTCCGGCCATCATGGCGATGACGTCGACGTCGAAGCCCTCGTACTTTCCGTCCTCCAGCATCGCGAAGGGACGATAGTCGCCGGGGGCCCCGACGCGAAGGGTCTTCGTCTCCAGAATTCGATTCAGCCGGTCTCCGGCCTCCGAGGGGATGGCCCACGCCACTCCCATTAACGCCAACAGCAAAATCGCCGCACACCGACTACATCGAAACCACATTGAACGCGCCTCCTTCTCAGAGATATAAATATTGCTAATAAATATGCACCGGATTGTTTATTTTTTCACCAGGTGTATTGCAAATCCGCCGACCTCGACGTCCAGGTAGGCTGCGGTCAGGGCGCCGGAGGCGTCGCGTTTTTCGGTTTCGGCCCTGGTCCTGACTCCTCTGGCCGCGAAGTACGCCACGGCGCGGTCCAGGCTCAGAGTGGCGACGGCGATATGCCCGTTCTTGCCGAGGTACATCGTCTTCATAAACTCGAATCCGACGCCCGCAAAATGGCTGCTGTTTCCCTGCTTCACGGCAAAGCCGAACAGGCTTTCCATCGTCTGCGCATCCCTGAGCGCCGCGTCGGCGTCCGGCTCGTTGACGCCCAGATGGCGCAGCTCGAAGCCCAGAGCGGTCAGGACGGCCTCGTGACAGAGGCTCGTTATCCCGGCGTAATTTTCGGCCGCGATCAGCTCGGGCTTCACCATCCAGCTCCCGCCGACGGCCAGGACTTTATTGAACGACAGATAGTCCGCCAGATTTTTGGGACCGATGCCCCCGGTGGGAATATACCGAACGCCGCCGTAGGGGCCGGCGAAGGCCTTCAGCATCTCGAGCCCGCCCGACTGCTCCGCGGGGAAGAACTTCAGCACCGTCAGGCCCAGCTCCAGTCCCTGCTCGATCTGCGAGGGGCTGTTCACCCCCGGGGTGACCGGAATGCCGCCGTCCACGCAGTACTTCACCACCGTCGGATTGAAGCCCGGCGAGACGATGAACCGGGCCCCCGCCGCAACGGCGCGTTTGACCTGATCGACGGTCGTGACCGTCCCCGCGCCGACCAGCAGCTCCGGCAGCCCGGCGGTCAGTCTTTTGATGGATTCCTCCGCCGCGTCAGTCCTGAAGGTCACCTCCGCCACGGGAAGGTTCCCCGCGATCAGCGCCCGCCCCAGAGGCAGGGCCTGATCGGGCGTATCCAG
>JAISSA010000067.1 GCA_031273365.1 Synergistaceae bacterium | reverse complement strand
ATCGGCGACGCCACCACCGTGATGCCCCACAGCCATATAAAAAGGTAAACCGGGTGGGGAATTTTATTCCCCGCGCGCTCGATAAAACCGTAAAAACCAGTCAAACCACTTGAACCATCGTCTTTTGACATCGTAAATTCTCCTTTCACAAATTTTCGGTCATTAAAGAAAAATTAACGGGGTCAGGGGACTGAGTCCCCTGCGGGGTATGGGGCAGAGCCCCATGTTTTTAGCTTAAGCTGTTTACATTTCTTCGGATGAAACGCCCTGGCCTCCTGTCTCCCGCGGATTTATCCTGATAAACCGGCTCACCTCCCACTAAAACATGTTCAATCCCCCCGGATAGCCGAAAAGGCTCCTGAAAGTCGGCCTTATCCTCCACCGTCGACGGGTCGAATATCGTGATGTCCGCCATGTATCCTTTTTCAATCCGTCCGATTCCAGCGAGCCGATAAATTTCCGCCGGAAGCCCGGTGAGCTTATGCACCGCGGCGGCGACCCCTTTTTCGCAGGACAGGTCCGCGTATCGACACAGGTACCTCGTGATCGCGCCGTAGAGCCTGGGGTGGGGCTTGCCTCCCACCGGGATGCCGTCGGAACAGACCATGACGCAGGGATCCGCCAGAAGAGCCCTGACGTCCTCCTCCGCCATCGCCTTCATCACCACCGTGACGTCCCCCCGCTCCTCCATAATCAGGTCCATCAGGGCGTCCGCCGTATCTTTTCCCCTCCGCTGCCCGAGCTCCGCCAGGCTCAAGCCCTCCGCGTCCGCGTTTTTCCCCGTGCCCGTGGACGCCACCATCAGGTTTTCCCATCCGATCGTCTGAGGCCGGTTCTCCCAGCCCTCGATGCCGTTCAGAAAGTTCTCCTTTATCTTTCCGCGCGCGTCGTCGCTCGCCAGAATCTTCAGCATTTCGGCGACGCCGCCGGAGAGCGCCCAAGGGGGCAAAATGATGGCCATCATCGTGCTGGAGGCGTCGTAGGGGTAACAGTCGCCGTAGACCCGAACGCCTTTTTTTCTGGCCTCGGCCTGTCTGGCGAGCATTTGCAGGGGCTTGCCATGGTTCGGCCTGCCCACGGCTTTCATGTGAGAGATCACCAGCTTCACGCCGGACCGCAGGGCCACGTCAAGAGCCTCGTCCAGCGCGTCCAGCACCGAACTCGCCTCGTTGCGCATGTGGGTGGTGTAGATGGCGTCGCGCTCGGCGCATACCTTCGTGAGCTCGACCATCTCGTCCGGATCGGAAAAAACCCCGGGGGCGTAGACCAGGCCGGAGGAAAGCCCCAGTGCCCCATCGGCAAGCTCTTTTCTCAGAAGTTCGCACATGTGAGCCCGTTCCGGCGGGGACGTCGGCCCGTCGGAAAAACCCGCCGCGTCGATCCGCAGGTTCCCGTGCCCGATAAACATTCCCTCGTTGATCAGCAGGCCCTTTTTGCCGACGGTCTCGCGATAGGAGGCGTAATCCCGCCAGGGCCACGGCTCCGTGCTGCCCAATACCGGGGCCACGTAACGCATCACGCTCTCCAGACAGCCGTCGGACACGGGACAGGCGGAAATTCCGCACTGCCCCGTCAGCTCCGTGGTTATCCCCTGGGAAACTTTGGACAGGGGGAATTTCTCCTGCCAGACCTGTATGTCGGAGTGGGCGTGCACGTCGATAAAACCAGGCGCCACCGCCCGGCCCCCGGCGTCGAGGCGCCGTTCGGCGTCGCTGCGGCCGATGTCGCCCGTCTCGACGATTCTCCCTTCCTTAATGCCGACGTCTTTCCTCGCGTAGCCGCCGACGCCGTCAAAAACCGTTCCGTTCAGGATCGCCAGATCGTACAGCATGACTTCACCTCCTCCATGACTTCATTCTTTCCGGGCTTGGGCGGGCGCGTCGCTTCTGTCATTTTTTCAATGTCAGCAATTTAAAAACATGGGGCTCCGCCCCATACCCCGCAGGGGACTTGTCCCCTGACCCCGTTAATTTTTTCTTTTATTTTTCTTTTATTTTTCTTTTATTTTTCCTCGTCCATCAGGTAGCGCCACGCCAGGTTTGCCTGAATCGCGGCGGCGGTCACCAGGCAATTTTCGTCGATGCGAAACGTGGTGGAGTGCAGGCCGTCGTCAAAGCCGGTCCCCATATACCACATGGCCCCCGGGACTTTCTGGAGGTATCGGGCGAAGCTTTCGGTCGTCAGGAGCGGGGCGGGGACGGTGATCCTGTCCTCCGCCACGATGTCTGCGGCCGCTTTCCGCAAAAAATCGACGCACGCCCTGTCGTTTATAATCGCGGGGTGGCTCTCGATGTGGTGAATTTCGCAGGTCGCGCCGAACATCAGCGCCGTGCTCTCCGTCACGCGCTTCATCATCTCGACCATTCTCTTCCGGGTCTCCGGGTTCATCGTGCGCATGGGCCCCTGAAAAGTCACCTCGTTCGCCAGAACGTTGGGCTGCTCTCCGCCGGATATCATGCCGAACGTCAGCACCACCGGGTCCACAGGGTCCCTGAATCGGCTGATCATGCTCTGCAGGGCCACGATGCAGTTAGCGGCGACGACCACCGCGTCGATGCCCTGGTGCGGGCGCGCCGCGTGAGACGAAACGCCCCTGATGGTCACCCTGAAGAAGTCCGAGGCCGCCATGAGCTGCCCCTCCCTGACGCCAATTTCGTCGGAGGCGAGCCCCGGCATGACGTGCAGGGCGAATATCGCGCCAACCCCGT
>JAISSA010000030.1 GCA_031273365.1 Synergistaceae bacterium | reverse complement strand
AGTAAAGACATCAACTACTTCGGCGTCAATTTCCCGTTGGACGTCTGTGAATGCGGCGCGAGGGGATCGTTTGCCGATAAATGCCCGCACTGCGGGAGCGACAATATCTCAAGACTGCGACGGGTTTCCGGTTTTTTATCGGAAGCTTCAAAGTTTGCCGAGGGGAAAGCCGCGGAGTTGGCGGCACGAAAGCCCGGACGTCTTGAAGATGTGCCCAAAAGGGACTCGCGGAAGAAACTGAGCAGGCGGGTGTAGGAGAAAATGTAAACCTTCCGGGACAGGAAAAAATTGCACCGGGAAAATTATTGCTGAAGAAGTTTCAACCCCTTATCGAGGATGCACCGGTGCTGACACGGCACTGAACAGAATTTTTTGAAGTTCGGAGACTTACTACCCCCTATCGAGGATTCACCGGCACCGACAGGTGAGACGCTCCACTCTGGAACGGCATTTACGCTTACATTACCCCCTATTGAGGATTCACCGGTGCTGACAAGATTCACTTCGATCATGCTCCCAAAGCCAATCCTTACTACCCCCTATCGAGGATTCACCGGTGCTGACTCTACCACTTTTAAAGCAGGATGGCAAGGGGGTTGGCGGGGTCATTTTTTCTACCCCCCCTCCTGCAGACCTCCATCCCTCAAAATTTTGCCTCAAAAGCCGTTTTTTAGGAGCATAAAACATTGCGCGACAACGTTTTCCACCCCTCTGGGGCTTCATTTTTCCAAAAAACCGCTTCACAAGGCATTTTATAGAGATGAAGGGCAGCACTTTCGTTCGATAAAAGGGGGGTGGAAAAAATGCTCAAGGAGCGCAAAAAATAATAAAGGTATTCCGATAAATATGGAGGGTAAACTTCCCGCCTCCAACGGGTACTTTCTTTTTTCCACGCTCTGCGGCCTGGTGCGATCGACCCCGATGCCGAGCCGCCCTGTCGGCCCTCGCTGTCTTCGCCCTTAATGCAGGATTAACGGTCCCACACACGCCAGTTGTCCATTTTGTAAACCTTCCGAAGCATCTGTTCCAATGACAGGTAAGAAGCGCTCAAAAACCCCGGTTCTTTTCCGCTCAGGCAATATTGACAAAATTGATGGCAGTTTTTTAGCAGAAGGTTATATCCCCTGTGCGCCGGATCCTTTACGGAACGCTGCGCTCTCTGAGCTACTTCTTCCAGGCCTGCAGCGTTCTCGCCACGGCACGATACGTATAAGGAGATGGCGTTATTGAGCCCATCAAGTCTTTCAATGAACGTTTCCGGCGATACGACGGCGATATAGCCGCCCCCGTCACGGTGGACGATTTTTCCGTCACCGATATATACCCCTGAATGATCGGCCACGATCCCCAAATCGCAACAAATAATGCTGCCTTCCACAGGATGAACTTTCTCTCTGAAAACATTGTCGATAAACGAAATTCTGGGTGGTATTCCGTGGCTGCCCAGGAGCTCATCTCTCTTTCTCCAGGGAAAAGGCTCAGTTCTTACTATAGGTCCCGGTGTCACAGGAGGCGTTTTCGCTTTTTCTGCCGCTTCTGCAAGTATCTCTGCAACCTTCAGGTAATCCCATATCCCCATAATCGCACCTCCATCTTTTTACCCTGAAATCCCGGCTGCGACTGCCAGCCTGCCGTGTCCGGCAATCCCGTTTCGATAATAATAAACCCTGCCACGGACATAAAACAGGCGCTTTTTAAAAAGGCTGTTTCTGGCAGGGGGTTGGTAAGCTCACTGGGCGCAGATGAAAGGGAGGTATTCCGATCGTCCGCGCAGGCAATGCACGACCTCGGCGGCCTGCATTCGTATATGATTTTCAAATGTTGCCCTGTTTCGCTCCGTTGGGATAAACCATCTCGACTTTTAAAGCGAGGCATTTGTTCGTCGCGTCTTTTTCCACGTCGCAAAATTTCACATGCCGCAGCACGCGCCAAAAGGCGAGATGGTCTATGGCGAGTGACTCGGCGCAACGCTGCGAAAGATGCGTTACCCTGCCTGACGAAAAGAGTATGGCAGATCGCATGGACATAAAATGTCCATTTGAACCGCTCATAACGTTTATAAAAAATTTTTTTTGAAAGGGGGGATGCTGGTGAATAAGAAACGGGGCATCAAAAGCGGCTTGACGTACAAAACCTCGGAATATAAAAACTTCGAGCCCCTGTCGGGGGATTCAGTGATGCTGACCATGAAGCTTCGCCCTACTTTCCTCGAACTCCCTCCCTTACTATCCCCTCACGAGGATTCACCGGCACTGACCTGTGCGAGAACATGCCTGTGCGATTTCTGATGTACCTGCTACCCCCTTACGAGGATTCACCAGTGGTGACTGTACCACTTTTAAAACAGGATGGCAATGGGGGGGTTTTTCTACTTTTCTACCCCCCTGCGTTTGAACGCTTGCCTTTTTTCCTGCTCTGACGCCTCATGCAAACATTTTACACGCGTCGAAACATTCGAATACTTATCACGACCGCCGCTGCAGCTAAGATCAATGACCCCGCTCCCCCCGCATTGCAGCCTCCGCCGCCCGCCCCGGGCTTGTCTTCATTATCGTCATTATTGTCATCGTCATTATTGTCGTCATCGCCGCCGGGCTCCTGCGCCCCGCTTTTGAATGAAGCGCGCACCGTCACGGCAAAAGACGGCATTGTGAACGTGAAATTGCCGTTATCGTCGGAGAGATTGACCTTTACGCTTTCATTGCCCGTCTCGAACACGTCGATCGCTTCGAGGGCGTACCCGCTGTTTGCGGTTACGGTTATGCTCACGTTTTCCCCGGCCGCGGCAGGCGCTCCGTCGGCCCTTACGCTGCCGCCGGTCAGTGCGCCGGGCAATGTAACGGTTTCCCGAAGGTTGGGCTGCACGGAAAGATCGTATTCGACCCCGGCCTGCGCCGCGCAGTCCCTGAACGCAACGGGGTTGCCCGAGAAGATGGCGCCATAAGCCGCTTCGATCAGGCCCGCCTGTGCCGGGGTTGCGGTTTTGCCCGCCATAAGCTTAAAAAATTCCAGGGGCGCCCGCAGGTCTTCGGGAGTAAAGGCAGGGAATGCAGCATCCGTCTTTTTTCTCCACCGTTGAACGTATTCCAGCTCAGCGTAGCCGCGTTCGACCGTCGGCTCGATAATCGTGCTTTCGCCGTAATCGTTCCAGGTTATGAGCTGGATGACATCGGGCTGCCACGATTCCGCTGTTTCGAACATCAGGCTGAAGGTCCCGCCATCGTCATACGTCAGGAAGCGCGAGTTCGTCTGCATTTTCGCTTCCTTCAAAACCGCGTCGCCAAAAGAAGGAGAGACCCCCGCCACGATGTAAGGCGAGTCTTTGAACACGCCGTAAAACCAGCTGAGCCCTTCTACGAGTTTGGCTCTGGTCAGTTCTCCATCGTCAGGCATATCCGGCCAGAAAAAGCTGGCGTCCGCCCCGTCATTGCCTCTGAAACCCTCACCCGGCGCACTCATCCAGTCGACAAAATAAGGCCTCGGGGAAATGCCGCTGAAAATGGAATTCCACTGGCCTGCCTCCGGAAAGTACTGCGGGCCGAAACAAAAAAGCACCGGCCGCCCGTCCTCAGTTTTGACGTAAGCGGGGTCGTCGAAAAAATTCGCGTCCAGCCATGCAATCGCCTCCCTGGCGACGCCGATGGCCTCTGACGCGGTCAATTTCCCCTCTTCAATCATATGTTTAATCGTCTGGTCCTCGTAGCAAACCGCAAACTTAAGCCCGGCTTTCCTGATAACCTTCACCATCTCCAAAACTCCCTGGTGAATCGAGACGTAATCAAAATAACCGTCGCTGTCGCGGATGCCGTACCAGTCAAAAATCACCCCGTCGATTCCGGCAAGCTTCATCAAAGCGGCATGATACTCGAGGACAACGGGATTGCGGGAGTCGTAGGGACCGGTCAGGGGGTAAAAGCGCGAACCGATTTGCGCTTTCCCGTTCGACGTTTTTTCGAGGTCGAAAGGATTGCCGGGCACCTCCGATCCCTCGTTCCGCAGGTTCCAGTGATTGAACTGACGGCTCACGGGCGGGACCTGATACCATGGCATGTAGTGAGCCAGCACCAACGGCTGCGTCGCCGTCTTCGCGCCCAATGCAGCGGACGCTGCAGACGAGAACGATACAGAAATCGCCGCTGCCGCGAAAAAGATGAATACCTGTCTTAAAAACCGATAAGTCATGCCGGAAAACCTCCTTCAGTTTAGGGGGCGACGGTCGTCCCCCCTCTTCCCTGCACCTTCCGGAATTTTACCTCATACAAAGATAAAGGTATCCGTTCAAGCCCCGTACGTTCAGTCTTGCCCTGGCAGCCGCTCAGGGCGATACCGGGGGTTTCAGGGGGGCCAGTGAGCCCCCCTGATCCTGAATGTTTACAAGTATGACAGACCGGGCGGACATAAAATGTCCGATTTACCCTGTTATTTTTATTCGCTTCGAGTTCGCTTTGAGCGCAAAGCCGATGGGCCGCCGTTCCGTCGTGGCATAGCGCCAGGTCTTCGACTCCAGCAGATTTTTACAGTCCTTCACGGTCAGGCGCGCAAGTGCGGCTTTTTCCATTTTCGACCCGCAACGGAGCTCTGAAGCCAGGCGGGTTTCCTGAATGCCCGTCAGGGTCTGGAACAGGTTGTCCATCATGCGGGCGTTGGCGAACCGAGCATCCCTGTTCGCGTACATCTGAGCTATTGTTTTCCGGATGACCGGCACGCCGCCCTTCTCGAACTCCAGCTTCGCGGTCTGCGCCCTGCGCAGGAAAATTTCCAGAAGCTCGTCCTCCGAATAGTCCTCGAAGGTGATCTTGTACACGAAGCGTTCCCGCAAGCCGGGGTTCACGGACGTGAGCATGTAGTCCATCTGCTCTGCGTAACCCGCAAAGATGACGGCTATCCGTCCGGCATACTCCGACATCAGGAGGGTCAGTGTATTGATGGCTTCCCTGCCGTAATCGTCGTCCGAAGAATCCGCCGTGTAGAGGGAGTAGGCTTCGTCCACGAACAGAACTCCGTCGAGCGCGGACATGAAGGTCTCGGTGACGAGCGGCGCCGTTTGCCCGAGGTAACGCGCGATGAGCGTCCCCCTGTGCGCCGTCACCAGATGCCCTTTCTTCAGCGCTCCGAGTTCGCGCAGGGTTTGCGCGAGAATTCTGGCGACGGTGGTTTTTCCGGTCCCGGGGTTCCCAAGGAAAAGAAACGAGAGCGTGTCGGGTTCCACGGGCAGTCCGGCCTCCGCCTTCTTTTTCGCCACCAGCACGTGGGCGGCGAGCTGCTCGATCTGAGCTTTGACGTTGCTCATGCCGACCAGTCCGTCGAGCCTGCGCAGGGCCCCCGCGGCTCCGGCGGGGGCGTCTTCCGCCTTCGATAAACCCGGCCAGTCGAAAGAAGCCGCGCGCAGCGCACGGTCTCCGTGCTTTGAGATGGCGGCAAATTCCGTTTTCTCGACGAACCTGCACATGGCCTCGTCGATGCGTTTCTCCTGATGCAGTCGGCGGAAAAGAGTCCATGCCTGGATGAGCGTTTTATCGACGTCCTGCGGGCAACTCAGGCCCGCCGTTTTCAACGCCCTGCACAGAATGTCGGGTTCGTTGACCGCGCCGGAAATTTTCCGCGCGTCGATATCGTGAATGTTGATCTCCTGCTCCAGCTTCCTCATGTGGTTGGAAG
>JAISSA010000014.1 GCA_031273365.1 Synergistaceae bacterium | reverse complement strand
GAACAGGATAACACAAATCATCGATTTCGCCTACAGGGTACAATAAAATTGTGGATAATAAGTGACGGAACCGTTCAGCGCTCACCGACTGTGATATTATAACGTCAGGGATTTCAGGGCGTGGAAGGAGAAGAGAGATATGGCGGAACTGATTCTTGTAGCGTGTGTCATGGCCTTCCTGTTTGGACTTGTCCAGTGGGCGCGCGGCGGCGCCGTGCTGTGGGACGTCATCCGGCTCTCCCGCAGGAAAACCGTCCCTGACGAGAGCGGCAGTGAGAAGACGGAGGAAGAAAGACAGAAGGCAGCGGCGCGGGCGAGGAGGATGCTGCGCGATCTGGAGAACCTGACGGACCGTCTGTTGCGTTCGAGCTTCAGAGTACTGGGCATTCTGGCGCTGTGCGTCTGGCTTTTTGTCGTCGTGTCCGTGGTCGTCGACGTGCTGGGCCTCGACTGGCTGGACAACCTGAGCTTTCGGGCCAACAGGCTGTGGGGCGACCCCTACATGCGCGCAACGTACAACGACTCGCAGTCGCGCGGCGCACAGGGCGGAACGCGCGGCACCATTCTGCGTTCCATCAGCTCCGGCCTGAGGCGATAGGCAGAGCGGTTCCCGCTGTGCTCTGCCTCTGCAAAAACTTCACTTAAGGGCCTTATTGAACCGGCCTGCTTCCTGCCTCGTTTTTTACGTCCCCTTCTGCGTCAGAAAATTCAGTATCTCGACGTGCAGTTTGTCAAGAAAACTTCTGCGGTCGAAGCCGGGGGGATCCTGCGAGGGCAGGAAAGTGTTGTTTGACATGTACGGAGGAAACGGGCTGAGGAAGGAAAAATGTCCGGCGTTTTCGACGATGTGGCATCGGACTTTCTCCCGATTTCGAACCCCGTTCAGCACGATTTTTGCGTGAATTCCGGGAGGCGTGAGGTCGTCTCTGTTGCCGAAGAGCATCAGAATGGGGGCCTCGATTTCGGAGAGCGCACCCTCGCTCCTGTACCAGATGGTGGCCGGCGCCAGAAGGACCAGCGATCCGACCCGCGAGTCACGGGTTCCCGTGATTATGTGGGCAAAGCCGCTCGGGGCCTCGTGCGGCAACGCCGTCGGGATGCCGCCGGCGACCGCGAGCGCCGTGTAGCCCCCCATGGAGTGTCCGATAATCGGAACACGTCCCGAACGCAACGTGCTCCGGAACCATTCGCTCTCCGAAAACCAGTTCAGGGCCGCGCTGATGTGTCTGGGTCTGGCGATGAGGTTCTCGATCGTGCCGTGCAGCGTGTTGTCCCTCTGATTATTGCCGGGATGCTCGGGCATGCCGACGACGAACCCGCCCCTCGCCAGACGAAAGGCCAGCGTCCGGTAAAGAATGGGCGATCCTCCGCTGCCGTGCGACAACAACACCAGCGGGCGCCGTCTGTCCGCCGACACGTCGGGCGCGGCATCGAGCGCGACGTTGAGTGGATAAGGGCCGATCATCGCCGTTTCTGCCGGAGTCGTCGTCGGGTACAGGACGATCATCGGAAATTTCACGCCCCTGTCGAGGAGCTCCGCCATGCAGCAGCCCACGAATGGGGCCTCGTTTCTGCCGTTCATGATATCGCGAACGGATCGTCGTCCGGGTGCCTGTTCCACAGGTACTCGATGCGTCCGGCGATCCGCTCGGCTTCCTCCACTCCCCTGTCTTCGGCGATGAACGCCAAAGTCATGTCCATGCCCGCGGAGACCCCCGACGAGGAGAACAGAGCGCCGTCCTGCACCCACCGCCCTCTTCGTATCCAGTTCACCCTGGGGTTGAGGGAGGCGACCCAGTCGAAGGCTATTTTGTTCGTCGTGGCGTTTTTCCCGTCCATCAGGTTCGTCTTCGCCAGCAGGGACGCGCCCGTGCAGACGGTCAGGACGACCGTCGCCTCCAGCGCGGCGCGTCTGAGCCGTTCGATAAAACCCGCGTCGTCGACGAGGGTCCGCGTCCCCTCCCCGCCGGGAATCAGCAGCACGCCCGGCGACATCTCCTCCAGCGGACGGGTACATGCCTCGAGTTTCTGAGCGCTCGTGACCACGCCGCCCCTCATGGAATAATACCCGAGGCGGTAGCGGTCGGGCGCTTTCCCCGCGATCTCGGCCGGGCCGCAGGCGTCCAGCGTCTCGAAGCCATCGAAGAGAAGAATATTGAAGCGCACTAAATCCACGCGCACCGAATCCAGGTGCGGCGACTTCGGGCATGGTGTATCGGAAACAGGTTCCTTCGGGTGGTTCATCATCTCACAACCTCCGGACTCCGCGCGTCGCAGCGGCAGATAGAAACGGAATCTGCAAAAATTATACCCAACCGCGCGGGAGCGTAATGCGCGTAATTCCGGATAAATAGATGTGCAATGTAAGGAGCGGGGGCGCAAAACATCTGAGGTAAAGAACAGGCTCTGAGCTCCGGGGGGCGAACGGGCCCTCCGGAGCCGCCTGCGCGAGCCTTACGAGATCCCGGTGAACCAGGCGATGTAGGAGCTCAGGCCGTTGCTCCACGCCTCGAATATCTTCGCCGAGGTCAGTTGTCCCACCGTAAAGTAGTCGTCCGCCGGTCCTCCAAAGGTGTCGTGCACGAGGGCCGCCTCGTAGGCCGCCCTCGGAAACGTGTAGATCAGCTCCTGCTTTTCCTGCGACTTCTGGGGGGGCGAGGCGTAAAACAGTCCGCCGTTGCCGCCTCTCGACGTTCGAATTTTTGGCCTGCACCCGAGCGCCATCATGCCGTCGTCCCGATCGAAGAAGGTGACGGTGGTGTCCACGCTGCCCAGAAGGCCGGCGGAAAAATCAACGCGGCGCTTGCGCACGTAGCCCTCGCCCTGCAGGTCCTTATCGCAGTCCGACGAGGCCCGCACCGAAATTCGGTCCAGCACGTCGATATGGCGCACGTACCCGACGAACTTGCGCGGCAGGCCCTTCAGGCGAGGATCGTTGATCCTGAAGTCCAACGGGTTGCCGAGATTGAGCGCGCGCCATATCTCGTCGCTGAAGTCCGAGCCGTCCTCCTCGCAGAAGGAAAACCCCAAAAGCATCGCCGCGGCCATGATGCGCACCGGTCGATACCACCTCGGCAGGCTCGCGCCGTTCAACCTGCGGATCACGCCGGTTCGGAACAGGTCCTCGATTCCGTACCTGTTTTCCTCGAAGGGCAGGGCCATGCAAAACGGGTCCGAAAAATCCGCAGGGGTCGGCAAAGGCGCCGCCGTTCCCTCCCTGAGCCCCAAAAACGCGTTGCGTTCCCGTTCCGAAAGGGGAAAAAAGGGTCGAAAAAAACCCTTGTCCCGTCCGCCCGTCAGGTCCGCGATCCAGAGGCGGGCCCTCTTTTCCTCCGGCAGCATGGAAAATTCGCTTCCGTTGAGAACGGACACAGGAGTATGCAACACCCTGTCCAGCGCGATGGAAAACTTCCAGTGAGTCCCCCTGAACGGGGTATACACGGCGTACTCCGACAGAATGCGCTGCACGTGCGGCAACAGATCCGAGAGAAGGTAGTCGATCGGAAGACCCCGCCCTTTGCCCTTGATGGAGAGCTTTCGGTCGGGATCTTCGAGCCACCTGAGCGGAATCAGTTTCCGCTTGTTCTGATTTTTGTTGAACACTGCCAGTCGGGGAGACAGTCCCTTCGTCCAGATCTGCAACGCCAGATTTTCGTCGACATCGCAGGAACTGACGATTTCTCCCTTATCGTCCATAGACACTCTCCCCTTTATCCTGTACGCCAGGCGCCTTACATTCGAAGAAAAATTTACCCGTTCAAGCCCGGGGAGTCAGCGATCGCTCGGCTGCTTCGCAGTCTCCGCCGGCTCCCCCCGACTGCTGTCTGTCGGGATACCTGCCCTGCCGGAGCGCAGTTGGGAGCCTGAAGCTTGAACGGATACAAAAAAGTTTACCACAGATAGCGGGGTTAAAGGAGGACTAATTCAGCATTTTTACATTGGCTTCGTAACCATGTATTGGTCCCGGACATTTGAGGCTGGAAATTCCGTCATGAAAATATTGCCAAATATAAATACATTTTAATATAATATTACACTATAATAATATAGAAATATGACTATCACATTGACTCAGGTTTTGTGTTTTTCAGGGCAATGTCGACAATGTAAGCGAAACTGCGGGGCTCTGCCCCCCGACAAAAACCCCGCAGGGGATTTTTTCCCAGTCCCCTGACCCCGTTAATTTTTCTCTTAAATTTCGGGTCATTCTTCGAACGTTCCTTTTCTGACGACAATCCCGTCCCGCATCATGACCTGTCCCTTTGCGACGACGTGGCGAAGTTTCTGAGCGGGTTTTTCGCCTCCGCCGCCCAGCACCAGAAGGTCCGCGTCCGCGCCCTTTTCGATGCGTCCCTTGCCCCTCAGGCCAAGGTGGTCCGCGACGTTGGAGGTTCCCATCGCAAGAACGGCCTCACGGTCGAAGGTTTTATCGTCCCAGAGGGAAAGAATGGCCCGGAGTACGGTCCTGATGCTTCCGATTCCCATGCCGATGACGTTGCCGCGCGCGTCAAAGCGGGCCATACTCCCGTTGCCGTCGGAGCTCAGGGTGATCCTTTCGGAAGGGACTCCGCCGTCCAGCAGAAATCGAAGGGCATTTCGCGTCGAGATGCCAAAAAGCGGGGCTTCGTCCGACTCCGCCGTGATGTCGAGATAGCCTCCCCGCCTGCCGTAGGCGATGGATTCCTTCAGCAGCGCCTCGCAGCGGGCGATATGGGTGGGACCGAACTGGGCAAGGGGCACGTCCGTGTTTTCGACGGCCTCGACGAGGGGAGCGTAAGCGGTTTTCTCCGTCCCCATATGGACGCACACGACTCCGCTCTTGCCCGCCAGCATCCCGCCCGTTCGCGTGTCGGACACGGCCCGGCGAATCTCCTCCACGGAAGGGTGGGAGCTTCGGTGGTCGGAAAGGGCCATTTTGAGGCCGATAACCCTGTCGATCAGGCAGATATCGCTCATGACGTCGCCGGTCAGGGTCACGGAGGGGATGCTGTAGCTGCCGGTCAGGATCCAGGCGCTGATGCCCTCCGCCTCCAGGCCTCTGGCCTTCATCAGAAGCTCGCGCAGCGAACGGCAGGCGCCGTCGGTGCCAAGCACGCCAACGGCGGAAGTGACTCCGGCCTCGATGAAGGAGGAAAGCTGAAGCGGCGGCGTCCTGTACATGGGGCCACCCTCTCCGCCCGCTCCGTTGAAGTGCACGTGTCGATCGACGATGCCGGGGATGACCGGACGTCCGTCCGCCTCCAGAGTCACAAAGTCGGGCTCGATTTTTTCCAGCGCGTCGGGCGTCAGGGCCCCGACGGGAAAGAGTCCGGAGATTTTTCCCCCGGAAACGAGAATATCGTGAACGCCCAGGGCTTTCGGCGCGTGGACGTCGCCGTTTTTGATCCACAGCATCGCCGACTACCCTTCAAAAATGGGCACGGTTCCCCATAGCCCAATTTCCCCCGGCATTTCTTTTTCTGCGCTGCCTCCCATTAAAAAGACCTCCCTGTTGATAATTTAATATTCATAATTTTACCTTGCGCTTCTGAAAATGGAACCCCGTAAACTGTCGGCGCACCCGTGTTGCGCGCCGCGATTCATTGTGATAAAATGCAAAAAAAGTTTTGTATCCCTCGATATGCTGAGGGATAAATCATTATTTATACGGATGTGCTTTATAGAATGAGGAAAATAATCAAAATAGCAAGCAAGCAAGCAAGCAAGCAAGCAAGCAAGCAAGCAAGCAAGCAAGCAAGCAAGCAAGCAAGCAAGCAAGCAAGCAAGCAAGTCTATTTTCGCCTAAATAGTTTTCCTCTTCGCGCCGCCGATTTTCCGGCGTGGAAAGTCTTTTCCATCCCAACCCCACGGTCAAACAAAATAAAAACAATCGGCGTTTTTGCGAGCGCGGAGCTTCCTTGACGGGGGCGCGCCCGTAAAAATACCGTTTATTTATAAAATAATACATTTTTATTTAGGAGGTTTTTGTGGCGAAGAGAAATCGTATGCTTTTTGTGTTGGTGTTGGCGCTGTTGGCCTTCGGATTTATACTTGGGAATCCTGACTTTATACAATTTTTGTCGATTTGAAATCTTTGCCCGTACTGTGGGAACTGGCTTGGCACATTACTGTTTCTGGTTCGTGGCATGTGTAAACTTGCAAGACGGATAATTTCAAGTAAAAAAAGACAAGCAGAAAAAAGACCATTGGGAAGAAGTGAGAAAAATGCCTGCGGCATTAACTAAAAAATGTCCTAAATGTGGACGGACTAAGCCATTAAGCGAATTTTACCATAATTCAAGTAAGCCTGACATGCATGGTGGAATATGTAAGAACTGCCAGCTGCGCGTGAATGAACAAAACAAAAGAGCGTAACTTTCGGAAGGTGGATACATTATGGACGATAGTCAGAACACGAAGTGCCATACAATCATTCATGCGGCTGCTACGGCAGCTGCTGGTGCGGCTGCAGGTTTAGCGCAAATACCCGGCTCCGATAATGTTGTTATCACTCCAATACAAATTGGCATGATAGTTAGCTTAGGGAAGGTTTTTGGCGAAGAACTCTCTGAAGCTGCAGCTATGGCTGCGCTGGCAACTGCAGCAGCAACCGTAGTTGGGAGGGGTCTTTCTCAATTTTTAGTAGGCTGGATACCTGGTATTGGGAATATTATCAATGCGTCAACTGCTTTTGGCATTACTGAAAGTATTGGTTGGTATATGGCGGATGTATTTGACGAAGCGGATAAAGAACGTGGCAAAAAAAGAGAGGAACTCCCACCCCCAATAAAATAGGAGAGTGTCGTTTTTCTAATAATCTTGCCACAAGAAATCCTTGCGGCAGAAGAATCTTTTTACGTACTATCGTTATCTGCCCAACACTCTCATAAATGATTCGGCGGGCAGAGTTTTACCACTGCCCGCCGTTTTTCGTTATTTCAGCTTAAAGCCAGAATGTCACTCTCGTCTAATCCGGTGTATTTCTGTATGGTTTCAGTGGGAAGCCCATCAGCCAGCATCGAACGCGCGACCTCA
>JAISSA010000161.1 GCA_031273365.1 Synergistaceae bacterium | reverse complement strand
GCCGCGAAGCCGGCCGCCACGACCAGAACGGCCGAAGGCACGGGGGATACAAACGCGAAAAGCGCCGCGGCGAGGGCAAGATACGCGATCGTGGGAACTCCGTCCTTTGCAAATTTCATTTTCATTCCTCCGTCAATTCCTTCGAATCCATGGAGCCGTTCAAGCCCATGGGGGCGGGGCTGGCCCCCATGGAACCCCCGATCGAATCCATCTCCGGGCCCGTCAGGAGCATTCCGGTCCCGGGCATCACCTCGGGGTCGTCGCCCATCCGCACGATGCTGCAGTCCGCCACCAGATCGCCCTCGTCCAGGCGCACCGTGATGTTCCCCATGGCGGTTCGGCTCAGGAGGGGCGTCTCCTGCACGGCGACGCGGATCATACGGCCCCGCGTCGTTATGGCGATAATTTCGTCCTGATCGCGGACGGTCCAGCAGCCGATCAGCCTGCCCGTCTTCGGGCCAAGGTGCATCGCCCGGACGCCCGTTCCCCCGCGGTGGTGGGGGGTAAACTCCTCGAATCGGGTTCTCTTGCCGACCCCCCGTTCGCTCAGAATCAGGATATGGCTTTCGCTCAGGGCTTCCCCGACGACGGCGACCTCCCGCGACGGAACGACGACGTCGCAGCTGATGATGACGTCGTTCGGCGCGAGGCGCATGGCGCGGACCCCCCGCGCGCTCCGTCCCATGGATCGAAATTCTTCCTCCGAAACGCGGAGCGCCTGAGCTTCGGCGGTCATCAGCAACAGGTCGTCCTTTCCGCTGGTCAGGCGCACCTGGGCGATCTCGTCTCCCCTGTCCAGCGTGATGACGCGGCGCGGACGGTTGGAATCCGCCAGCTCGGAGAGCTCGATACGCTTGGCCACCCCGCCTTTTGTGATGAAAAAGGCGTGATTGACCCCCTCCATCTCGCCTCCGTACAGGGCAACCACCTGTTCTTCCTTCTCCAGAGGCATCAGTTTCGCGATTTGCTTGCCCTTACCCGTTTTCGTTTCAGGGACCATGTGCCCCCGCAGCGTCATGACCCGCCCCCGGGTGGTGAAAAAGTACAGCTCGCGGTGCGTATGGGTGACGCTGACCATGGCGATGGCGTCCTCTTCGTGGACGAACGCGCCCTTTCGTCCCTTGCCTCCGCGCCCCTGCAGCGTGTAGCTTTCGAGGTCCTGGCGTTTCAGGAATCCGTCCTGCGAGAGCACCACGACGATATCGCTCTCCGGGATCAGGTCCTCGTCCGTAGATTCCTCGTAATTCTCGATGATCTCCGTGCGGCGGTCGTCGCCGAAACGGGCGGCGATCTCCACCAGTTCGGAGCGGATCACGCCGTCCAGAACCCCGGCGTCGCCCAAAATTTTTCTGTATCCCTCGATATCGGCAAGAAGCTGACGCAGTTCCTCGTGAAGCCTTTCGCGCTCGAGGCCCGTCAGTCGCTGCAGGCGCATTTCCAGAATGGCCTGGGCCTGGAGCTCGGAGAACGCCAGTCGCTCGATGAGCCCCTCCCGTGCCGCGGACGCCGTTTGCGCCCCGCGAATCAGCGCTATGACCTCATCGATGATGTCGAGCGCCTTTGCGAGGCCCTCGATGATGTGTTCTCTGGCCAGCGCTTTATTCAGGCGAAACTGCGTGCGGCGCTGCACGATGTCCCGGCGGTGCGTCAGGAAAACGGAAAGCATATCGACGATCGGCAGCTCCCGCGGGTGCCCATCGACGAGAGCGAGGTTGATCACGCCGAAGGTGGACTGCATCTGCGTGTGTTTATAGAGCTGCCGCATGACGAGGTCGGGGTCGCCGTCCCGCGTCAGGTCGAGCACGATGCGCATACCGTCCCGGTCGGATTCGTCCCGAATATCCGAGACCCCGTCCACCTCTTTTTCCTGAACGGCGGCGACCATCGTCTCGATCAGCGTGGTTTTGTTCACCATGAATGGAATTTCCGTGACGACGACGGCGACCCTGCCGCGTCTGCCCTCCTCCACATGCATTCGCCCGCGCACGACGAGGCGGCCCCGTCCCGTTCGGTAGGCGTCGCGGATGCCCTCACGCCCGAGAATGATGGCTCCCGTCGGAAAATCCGGCCCCGGCATACGCTTCAGGACCTCCGACAGCTCGACCTCCGCCGGCGGGGTGTCGAGCAGGTAACAGAGAACGTCGACAACCTCTCTCAGGTTGTGGGGAGGGATGTTCGTAGCCATGCCGACCGCGATTCCGGTGCTGCCGTTGAGCAGCAGGTTGGGAAGCGCCGAGGGCAGGACAAGGGGCTCCTGCAGGGATTCGTCGAAGTTGGGGCCCCAGTCGACAGTGTCCTCTTCGAGGTCGGCGAGCATCATCTCGCCCAGCTCGAAGAGGCGCGCCTCCGTGTAACGCATGGCCGCCGCGCTGTCGCCGTCGATCGAACCGAAGTTCCCCTGCCCGTCGACCAGACAGTAACGCAGGCTCCAGGGCTGGGCCATGCGGACCATCGTCTCGTAGATGGAGCTGTCCCCGTGAGGGTGGTATTTACCCATCGTTTCGCCGACCACGCGCGCCGACTTCTTGTGAGCGGTGTTGTGCCGCAGCCCCAGTTCCGTCATGGCGTAAAGGATACGCCTCTGCACGGGCTTCAGGCCGTCACGAGCGTCCGGGAGCGCGCGTCCCACGATGACGCTCATCGCGTAGCTCAAATAGCTCTGCTTTATTTCTTCCACCAGCGGCAGGGGAACGACTTTACTGAAAAGTTCCCCTCCCTTTACCTCTTCCGTCATTGAAGACACCCTCCGGAAAGACTCAGAATCCTGCCTGCGCCCGCATACAGGGGCCTGCAGACAGTTACGTCCTTATCGCGCACGATGAGCGATAAGGACGTACGATCGTTCTATTTTAACACGACGCAGGCGTTCGGCCCAGGGCCCAGGCGGAACACGACAACTTAAA
>JAISSA010000257.1 GCA_031273365.1 Synergistaceae bacterium | reverse complement strand
AACCCTCCGCATACCGCGTTCAGCAGCGACTCGAAGACGCCCCGTCCGTCCTGCCCGCCCAGAATGGGCTCGCACAGGCGCTCCGGGTGGGGCATCAGTCCCAAAACGTTCCCTTTTTCGTTGACGATCCCGGCGATGTTGCCTTTAGCCCCGTTCGGCGCGTCTGACGCCCTGACAGCGCCGTCCGGCGCGCAGTAGCGGAAAACGATCCGCCCCTCGCCCTCCAGTTGTCTATAACCCTCGTCGTCGATAAAGTAGTTGCCGTCCCCGTGCGCAACGGGCAGGCGGATGACCTGGCCCTTCGCGTAGGCGTTCGTGAACGGCGTGGCGTCGTTCTCGACCCTGAGCCAGACGTCCCGGCCAAGGAAGAGCAGATCGCGGTTGCGCAGAAGGGCCCCCGGCAGCAGGCCCGCCTCCGTCAGAATCTGAAACCCGTTGCATATCCCGAGAACCTTCGTCCCACGCCCGGCCTGACGGACGACCTCCGCCATCACGGGGGAGTAACGCGCAATGGCCCCTGTTCTCAGGTAGTCTCCAAACGTGAACCCCCCCGGGAGGACGATAAGGTCGAAGTCCTCAATGGAGCTTTCCCTGTGCCAGACGAACCGAACGTCAATCCCGTCGATTTTGCCCGTGGTGCTGGCGTTCAGTCCCCGTCCGATCGCCTCGAGCGCTCTTTTGGCGTCACGGTCGCCGTTCGAGTCCGGGAAGACGACGACCGCGGCCTTCATATTTTTACCCATCGTATTTTTCCAATCGTGTTTTTCCATTCATATTTTTCCATCATGCCGTACAGGAATCGCAAAGGGGCTCCACGTCGACGGTGTACTCCTCCATCACGGGGTTCGCCAGGAGGCGGTCGGCGAGGGCCTTTACCTTCTCTCTGACGCTTTCCGCGTCGGGGCCCTCGATCGTCAGCTCGACGACCTTGCCGACCCGAACGGAAGATATGCCGAAGACAGATCCTGAAACAGCAGCGTCTTTTGCGGAAGCGTCTTTTACGGAAGAGGCATCCCCCAGATGAATTTTCAACGCGCGCTCCACGGCCGCGCCCTGCGGATCGAGAACGCTTTTTTTGAGCATGACCGTAACCCTCGCCATGAACATCTCACCGACCTCCCCCAAGGCGGCTCCAGATTTCCTGATAGGCCTCCACGACGTTGCCAAGGTCCCGGCGGAAGCGGTCCTTGTCCAGTTTTTCGTTTGTCGTGCTGTCCCAGAAGCGACAGGTGTCCGGCGAAATTTCGTCGCCCAGCAGAACCTGCCCCCCGGGTGCGGCGCTCTGAGCCTGGACGGGGACGCCAAACTCCAGCTTGAAGTCGACCAGAAGGAGCTTTTTGTCCGCAAGAAATTTTTGCAGGACGGCGTTGACTTTGAGGCCCGTTTCCTCCAGCGCGTCGAGCTGCGACGGCGTGGCGATGTCCATGGCCGCGGCGTGCGAGCGGTTGATCAGGGGGTCGCCCAGCGCGTCGTCCTTGTAGTACAGTTCGACGACGGGCCGGGACAGCCTGCGGCCCTCTTCCCAGCCCAGGCGTTTCGAAAGGCTGCCGGCGACTATGTTGCGGACGACCACCTCGATGGGGACGATGCTCAGCTTTTTGACCAGCATGTTGCGATCGTCGATTTTTTTGATGAAGTGAGAGGGAATCCCCTCAGACTGAAGCAGCTCGAAGAAGAACGCGGAGATCGAGTTGTTCAGAACCCCCTTGGACTGGATGGTCCCTTTCTTCTCCCCGTTGAAGGCCGTCGCGTCGTCTTTGAAGTAAACCCGGACCTCGTCGGGTTTGTCCGTCGAAAAAATCTGTTTGGCCTTCCCCTCGTAAAGCATCGTTTCCGTTCCCATCGTCCCTCAGTTCCTTTCTGATTCGTATAAGAGTTCGTATAAAAGTTCGTATAAAATTTTGAGCGATAATTCCGCAGTCCACTCTGGGGGCTTGAATTATCGCTCGGGTTTCGCTTTTTTTTCTTCGTCTTCGATCTTCGTCCGCAGGGCCTCGTTTTTCCGGTATACCGCCTCCGCCTGAGCCTCTCGAAAATCCAAAAGCCGCCGGGCGAGGTCCTCGTTTTGCAGCGCCAGAATCGAGGCCGCATAAAGGGCCGCGTTCCTGCCTCCGTCGATTGCCATCGTTCCCACAGGAACGCCCGCGGGCATCTGCGCGATGCTCAGAAGCGCGTCCATTCCGCCAAGCGCTTTCCCCGCGACCGGGACCCCGATGACGGGCAGGATCGTATGCGCCGCGACCGTGCCCGGCAGGTGAGCCGCCGCCCCCGCAACCGCGATGATGACCTCCGTTCCCCTCTCTTTCGCCGGGACGACGAAGTCCTGCACCGCCTGCGGCGTTCGGTGAGCGGAAGCGACCAGAACGTCCACAGAAATCCCGAAGTCCCTCAGGATTCGGTACCCCGGCTCCATAACCACCCAATCCGAATCGCTGCCCAGAATAACAGCCACCTTCGCCATACGCACCCCCTCTTTCCAGTTCCCGAGACACAAATAAAGATTAAATAAAAGTTAAAACGACGATCCTCTCAGGGGAAGGTCGGTTACAGGGTAAGATTATAAGGTAAGAACGCGCTAAAAGGGATCCCCGGAACAGGAGCCTTTAAAAAAAGTGTAAATGCTCAAACCCGGGGCTATTTTTACCCGGCTCGTCGCAAAGACCGGCTATTTTACTTTATCTTCTCAAAGAACTTTTATCCTGTCGCAGAAAAAGCAGATCCTCTATAGTGTGATTATGAGAACAAAAACAGGAACGACGTCCTTCGAATCCAGAGAGATTGTGCCCGTCAATTTCTTTGACGCGAGAAAATCGATGCCCCGGCTGGGAGAGATTCTCATGCAAAGCGGAGCCATCGACAAAAGACAGCTGGATGGAGCTTTGCAAAAACAGAAATCGGCGGGCGGACGCCTCGGGGAAATTCTCGTCTCCGGAGAGGCGATTACGGAAATGAAGCTTGCCGAGGCCCTGTCGACCCAGCTGGAGCTTCCTCTGTTCACCCTGACGCGCTACCAGCCCATGCCGGAGGCCATCAGGGCGATTCCCCGCAACATCGCAAAACGTCTGCGGCTGGTTCCCCTTTCCATCGTCGAGGAGGACATGCTGCTCGTCGCCATGGCCGACCCTCTGGATCTTCTGGCGCAGGATGAGGTGGGCATCATCACGGGGCGCAGGATCAGGCTGGGCGTTACGACGTCCTCGGAGATCGAAAGCAACCTGGACAGGCTTTACAGCCTTCAGGGCAATCTGGAGGACGCGATTCTGGAAATCGGGAGCGCCTCTTCGACGAATTTCTTCAGCGAGGCGGAAACCAACAACGCGCCGGTCATCCAGCTGGTCGACAATATCCTGAAGCAGGCCGTGCGGGAGGGGACCTCGGACATCCACGCCGAGCCATGCAGACAGAGCGCGCGCATCCGCTACCGGGTGGACGGGGTCCTTTACACGGTTTTCGAGTATCCCCTGACTCTGCATCCTGCCGTTTCTTCACGCATGAAGATCATGGCGGGCATGGACATCGCTGAAAAAAGGGCCCCTCAGGACGGGCGCACGCTGATCCGGCTCGAAGGGCGTTCCGTCGACCTTCGCGTCAGTTCCGTTCCCACGACGCGGGGAGAAAAAATAGTCCTGCGGGTTCTGGACCCCCAAAATTCGGTGGTGGGTCTGGAACGCCTGGGTCTGGATTCCGACGAGATGGAGAAGATCGAGTTTTTTTGCGGGGCCTCATGGGGCGTGCTTCTGGTGACCGGTCCGACGGGAAGCGGCAAGTCGACGACGCTTTACTCCATACTCGAAAAGATCAACCAGCCGGGCGTCAATATCATGACGGTCGAAGATCCCGTCGAATACTCGCTGGACGGGATAAGCCAGATTCACGTCAACGAAAGGGCCGGGCTGAGTTTCGAGTCCGCGCTGCGCTCCATTCTGCGCCAGGACCCCGACAAGATCATGGTTGGGGAGATTCGAGACGGACAGACCGCACAAATCACCATCCGTTCGGCGCTCACGGGACATTTTGTGCTGTCGAGCCTCCACACGAACGACGCGCCCGGCGCCATGACCCGCATGATCGAGATGGGCGTGCCGCCGTTCCTCGTTTCGGCCTCGCTTACCGGAGTGATCGCCCAGAGGCTCGTCAGGAAATTATGTCCATACTGCAAACAGGAGTACAGGATGAGCCTTCGCACGTGCGAGGCGCTCGAAATACCCGTCGGCTCGCGCGCGTGGAAGGCGACGGGCTGCAACGAGTGCCGTCAGGGCTACAGGGGAAGAAGCGGCATCTACGAGATTATGGTGATGGACGACGATCTGAGGGAAATGATTCTCGGGGGAACAAACAACATCCGGCTCCGTTCCGCGGCGGTGAAAAAAGGCATGAAAACGCTTCGACAGTCGGGGCTCAGTAAGGTCCTGAGCGGCATAACCAGCATAGAAGAGGTCATGGGCGTCACCCATTGAAATGCGCCGCCTCCGTTCTTCCGGTTCGTTTCCCCGGTGCTTGCGCATAACGGGGGGCGGTGATAATATACCTTTCGGCCCGACGCCGGGATGTGCGTCCCGAGGATCGACGCGCATCGCAGGTCGCGGCAACCTATTGGAGAGGTGATATTTGTGATCCGAAAAGAAAAAAAACAGGAAATCATAGGGGCCTACAGGACGCACGAGTCCGATACCGGTTCCCCCGAGGTTCAGGTTGCGGTGCTGACCGAGAGGGTAAGGGAGCTGACGGAGCATCTGAAGATCCACACGAAGGATTTTCACTCCCGCCGGGGACTTCTGAAGATGGTCGGTCAGCGCAGAAGACTTTTGCGCTACCTGAAGGACAAGGACTTCAATCGCTACCGCAGCCTGATCGAACGTTTGGGACTGCGGCATTAGTTTTTCACGCTGGAGGTGTTCATTATGAAAAAAGAAATTCATCCCGGCTATCAGGAGTGCAAAGTGAGCTGCGCCTGCGGGAATGCCTTTACGACCCGCTCCACGCAGAAGGAAATGCGGGTGGGAGTCTGTTCTCAGTGTCACCCTTTCTACTCCGGAAAACGGGGCAGCAGGGTATTGACGGATGGGCGCCTCGAAAAATTCCAGAAGAAGTACGCCGGCATCAACTACGGCCAAAAAGAAACCACCGAAAAACAGGGGTAAAGGGGCTACGAAAGCCCCTTTTTAACGTTCCATGCCTTCTGAGCCTTCCGTCTGCAAGGTTTTTCTTCTGGCACATACACCTGAACCCGACGAACTCGTCGCGGCGGCGGCCCGCATCTGCTACAGCGACGTCGCCGCGTCCGACCTGCTGGAGCGCGAGTCGGCGAAACTTTCGAGGGGGCTTCTGGCGGAACTCTGGCGCAGCGGGCACCACTCCCCCTTCGAGCACGCCTCCTTCACCTTTGGAGTGGACGGACTCAGCCGGGTGGCCTCGCATCAGCTGGTGCGCCACCGGGTGGCCAGCTTCAGCCAGCAGAGCCAGCGCTACGTCAGGATGGACGCGGAAGCGGTCGTCCTGCCTCCGACGATCGCGGGCAACCCTCAGGCAAGGGCGCTTTTCGAGGGACAGGTGAAGGCGGCTCACGAGGCCTGCCGACGCCTCGTCGAAATGGGCGTTCCGGCGGAGGACGCGCGTTTCATCCTTCCCCACGGCTGGGAAACCCGCCTTGTTCTCACGATGAACGCCCGCGAACTCCATCATTTTTTCGCTCTCAGACTGTGCCGCAGGGCGCAGTGGGAAATACGGACTCTTGCCCGCCTGATGCTCGTCTCCTGCCGTGCCGCGGCGCCCGTCATCTTTGAAACGGCGGGCCCTTCCTGCGTACGGGAAGGAGAATGTCGGGAATCCCGACCCTGCGGCAGGCCATACAAAAATATGGAGGATCTCCTTGAATCTGAAGCCAAAACTGAAACGGATTAGGACGTGTCTGACGCTTGCCCTGTTTTGGAATTTCTTTTTGCATCTCCGGTTTTTTTTAAATCTATGGTTTTTTTTAAATCTATGGACAGGAGAAGCGCGCAGGCTTCCGATCGGCGGGCAGGCCGTGATCGAGGGGGTTCTGATGAAGGGCGCCGACCTGTGGGGACTGGCCGTTCGGCGGCCGGACGGAGGAATTTTTAAGGAAAGCTGGAGCAACTCCTCCCGCACGAAGCGCTACCCGTGGAAGTTGCCTCTGGTGCGGGGTTTTGTCACCATGGTCGAGATGATGGGCACGGGGTTCCGGGCCCTCAACCGCTCGGCGGAAATCGCCCTCAGCCAGAGCGATGAAAAGCTGACGAGCCGTGATCTTTTTATCGCGGTCGCGCTTGGAATTTTCGCCGTCGTCGGCCTTTTCATCGCTCTGCCTCTGTGGCTCTCGGAGAAAGCGGGCTCTTTTTTCGCGTTGTCCGTCATGACGCACAACGTGCTGGAAGGGGTGGCGCGGGGGGTGATCTTCGTCGCCTACGTCGCGCTGATCGGCCTGATGAAGGATATCCGGGAGGTGTTTCGTTATCACGGGGCGGAGCACAAGACCATCAACGCCTTCGAAAGCGAACTGGAGATGACGCCGCAGCTGGTGGCCTCCCAGTCGCGCATTCATCCGCGCTGCGGGACCTCGTTTCTGCTGATCGCCATTCTCATCAGCATCGTGGTCTTTTCCTGCGCCGGGCGGGGCAGCCTGGCGTGGCGCATCGGGTCTCGCGTCGTTTTGCTGCCGCTGGTGATCGGAATCTCCTACGAAATTATACGCGTGACCTCGAAAGCGGGGCTGATCGGAAGGCTTCTGATGTACCCCGTCCTTTCCCTGCAGTACCTGACGACCCGCGAGCCCAACCTCGGGCAGATCGAGATCGCGCTGACCTCTCTGGATATGGCCCTGAACGTAAAAGGGGCCGTTTCCGAACAGAACGAAGCGATGGAGTGAGAGCATGGACCTGGAAAGCAAACTGAAAGCCCTGGAAGAGGATTACCTCGAAGTCGAGAGGAAGATGGCCGACCCGACCGTTACCGCAAATCTCAGAGAACTCCAGTCTCTTGGGAAAAAACATGCTCAACTGGAGCCCGTGGTCGAAAAATTTCGCAGGTACCGTTCGATTCGCCGGGACATCGCCGAGGCCCGGGAGCTTCTCAGGAGCGGGGACGTCGATATGGAGGCGCTGGCCGGCGAGGAGATCGCGCGTCTGGAGCCGCAGATCGACGGTTTTGAGGACGAGCTGAAGCTGTTGCTTCTGCCGAAGGACCCCAACGACGAGAAGCGGGTTATCGTGGAAATTCGCGCCGGCACCGGCGGAGAGGAGGCCGCGCTTTTCGCCTCCGACCTCTACCGCATGTACAACCGATTCTGCGAGCGTCAGAGGTGGCGCATGGAGGTTCTGGACTCCAACGAGACGGGGATCGGCGGCTACAGAGAAATCATCTTCCGTATCGACAGCGAGGGAGCGTACAGCAGCCTCAAGTTCGAAAGCGGGGTGCATCGCGTGCAGCGCGTCCCCGCCACCGAGGCCAGCGGGCGCATCCATACCTCCGCGGCGACGGTCGCCGTGCTGCCGGAGGTCGACGACGTCGAGGTGGAGATCCGCAGCGAGGACCTGAAAATCGACACCTATCGATCGAGCGGGGCGGGAGGGCAGCACGTCAACATGACGGACTCCGCGGTGCGCATCACCCACCTTCCAACGGGCATCGTCGTCACGTGTCAGGACGAGCGCTCGCAGATAAAAAATCGCGCCAGAGCCATGACCTACCTCAAAACGAAGCTCTACGACATGGAGATGCAAAAACAGGTCTCCGAAGTGGCCTCCGAACGACGGGGACAGATTGGATCGGGCGACCGGTCGGAGCGCATCCGCACCTACAACTATCCGCAGAACCGCATCACGGATCACCGGATCAGCTTCACGCTCTACAAGCTGGACTACTATCTGGACGGGGACCTGTACGAGATGATCGACGCGATGACGCTGGCGGAACAGACGGAACGGCTGCACCACCTGGAGATATGACGGGGACGCCGCCGCTCTCCTCCTCCGTCGCCGCGGTGCGGCGTTCTCTGATGAGGGAACTGAGGGGTGCGGGCACGGAAAATTGCGCGGGGGAGGCGGATTCGATACTGATCCGCCTCCTCGACTGTACCCGCGCGGCGCTTTTGGGGCGCCCGGAAAGGATCCTGACGGACGCTCAAATTTTTTCCGCCGGAGAGGCGGTCAGGCGACGGGTGAACGGAGAGCCGCTGCAGTACGTCCTGGGCGAGACGTACTTTTATGGCAGGCCGTTCGAGACGAAAAAGGGCGTCCTGATCCCCCGCCCGGAAACGGAGCTTCTGGTGGAGCTGGCGCTGGAGTTTCTGCCCTCTTCCGCACCCCCTGTCTTTCTCGACTGGGGAACGGGCAGCGGGTGCATCGCGATCACCCTGCTTCTGGAGCGTCCCCTGACGACGGCCGTCATGGCCGAAAAAAATCCACTGTCCCTGCAGCAGGCCTGGAAAAACGCGGCCCGTCACGGAGTGCTTGGGCGGGCTTTCCTGTGGCACTCGCAAACGCCGGAGGACATTTTTGCCGCGCCCGTCGTTCCCGCTGCGGGGAGGTCGCCTCTACCGGATCTCGTCGTGAGCAATCCTCCCTACATTCCGACGGGCGATATTCCCAACCTGATGCGGGAGGTCCGGGATCACGAACCCCGCATGGCCCTCGACGGCGGAGAGGACGGCATGGACTTTTATCGTCTGCTGTTCCGGTACGCCCCGCTCTGGCTGAAGCCGGGGGGACATCTGCTGCTTGAGATCGGCGACGCGGCGCAGGCCGAAAAAATGAGGGCGACGACGCCCCCCGCGCTGAAGCTCGTGAAGGAAGTGAGGGATTATGCCGGCATTCCCCGCTGCATGGCGTGGGAGAAAAGGGGCTCGATGTGATGGATAACGAAAATAACAAAGAAGTCGGGGCACAGAAGTCTTACAGCGCCCTGTGGTTTTTCCTGCTTTTCGTGTTTGTGTTTTTCGGCCTGCGCCTCCTGCTGCCGTGGCTCGTTTTTATGCCGACGGCGACGATCGAGGCGATGCCGCGGGCGTTCAACATGCCCTTCGAGGACGTTTTTCTGACGACGTCGGACGACGTCCGCATTCATGGCTGGTACGTTCCCGCCCCGAACGCGCGGGGGACGCTGCTTTTCTTTCACGGAAACGCCGGCAATATTTCGTGGCGTCTCGACTCCATCGAAATCTTCCACGATCTGGGGCTCTCCGTCCTGATCATCGACTACAGGGGCTACGGCCGCAGCGGAGGCCGGCGTTCGGTCCCCGGCGTGACGCTCGACGCCCTTGCCGCGTGGAATTGGCTGACGGAGGAAAAAGGCGTGCCCGCCGATGAGATCGTCGTGTTCGGCCGCTCGCTGGGCGGGGCTGTCGCCATGGACCTGATGCGTTACGTGAAACCCCGTGCTCTGATACTGGAGTCCACGTTTTCCTCCCTCCCCGAGATGGTGCGGCTCGACTTTCTGGCCCCTCTGATGCGCCTCCTTATCGGCGACGTATGGAACTCCGCCGAGGTCGCCGCCACTCTGACCGTTCCCGTGCTCTCTATTCACAGTCCCGACGACCGGACCGTACTCTTCAAACTGGGCAAACGCCTCTACGACGCCGTGGCGAGCGAAAAAACGTTCGTCGAAATCCACGGAAGCCACAACGAGGGCTTTCAGGATTCCTGGGACATCTACGTCCCGGCGCTGGACGCTTTTCTGACGAAACACCTGGGCAAGTGGAAAAAAAATAACGGGGTCAGGGGACAAGTCCCCTGCGGGGTGTGGGGCGGAGCCCCACGGTTTTGGCTTTAAGTTGTTATTGACATTGTGTCGTCATTAGTATAGAGAAAAGCGACATATTAGCATAAAATACTGAGAGGCAGGGCCACGCCTGTGGGGCCGGAGGGGTGAACCCGGAGGAGGCTTATATAATGAAGGGAGACGTTGGACATGGAAGAAAGCACGATGGAAGAAAGCACGAAAGGAAGCATGACGGCAGAAAGCATTACGGAACAACTGGTGGAGTTATTCAGGGAGAATGACGCAGACTTCGTGTCTTTCAGCAAATTGCCTGAGATGCTGAAGGAAAATAAAATTTTAAAAGCGCATTTAAACCTGCCCGCAAAAGCAGAGGATATAAAAAATACGCTGCGCCCTTACTGCGGCGATAAATTTTCGCTCAAAATAAAGAGACGGGGGAAAAATCCTCCGGGCAACTACCTCCTTTTGCGGTCTCCGTTCGAGCAGATACTGCTTCGTTTTCTTCAGAAGAGGAACGGAGAGACGGCGGGCAAGCTTTGTCAGGCAATGCCTTTCAGCAAAAGCGAGTTTAAAAACGCTTTAGACCACCTGATGGAGCAGGGCCTGGCCCATATTAAACTGAACGAGGCTTTTTTGCCCTGCCTTCACTCCGCAAAGGGCGCGGCCGTCGAGGCAAAACAGGTTTCAGAAGAGGCGTTCCGCGCCGCTTTTCAGGAATTGGAACAGGGGAATTTTTACGTCCGTATCTGCGACATGCGCCGTCGTTTGAACTGGCCCGGGCGGGAGTTCGACACGATGCTGATCGGGCTTCGCGACGCGGGAAAACTGCAGTTGCAGGATGGAGACACTGACTTTTTCACGATGGAGGATATCCGGGACAGCTTCGTGGACGAAAACGGTTTTCGCATGTTGACCATGATGTGGAGGCAAAAATGAGCCCTGCCGACATTCAGGAACAATTTTTTCAGGACAATCCTTTTTCTTCCGGCATCGCCAGGGAGCCGTGGGATAATGACGATCCCGACGTTCTTTCTTTACATCAGAGCGCCTATGAACATGTTTGCAGGCTGATCCAGGCTAAAAATCAAAACCCGCAGGCAGCCCTCGCGGGCCTCATTCTGGGAGAGTCCGGATCGGGGAAGACGCATTTTTTAAAACGTCTTTTGGACTATACCCAGCGAAACGACATCCCGGCGATATTCGTGTCCGTGAAGCCGCTTTTGAACCCGAAAAAGCCGATGCGTCATTTGTTGCGTGAAATTGCCGTCAACCTGGAAAGAGTACAGATTCCCAAAGAAAAAATGGAGTACCCCCCTGCGGAGAAAAGAAAAGGGATGCTTCAGTTCGAATATTTCGTCACAAAAATGCTGCAGCGCTACCGGGAAGATAAGCCGGGGCCCGACCTGCAGGGAGGCATCTCTCACCTCAAAAGCCTCTATAGAAAAATGCTGCAGCGTTACCGGAAGGATAAGCCGGAGTTTGACCTGCAGGAGGCCATCGCCCACTTCAAAACCCTCTATCCGGGGATCAATGAAAATCTGTTGCGAGCGATTTTCACGTATGGCGATTCCAGCAGGCAGCGCCTGATTTTAACCTGGCTCGAGGGCCGTGATGACGAGGATCATGTTTCAATTCTGAAATTTCCCGACCGCGAGGCAATGGACGACGCGGATCTGGAAGAGGACGCCCACGACATTATTTTGTCTCTGGGGATGCTGCTGGAGTACTGCGGCATGACGATGGTCATTTGCTTCGACCAGCTCGACAGCATGAGGGAACAGAACCTGATCGTCGCTTTTGGAGATATTCTGCATCTGCTGGTCAACGAAAGCAGCATGTTGCCTCTGGCGTTTATTCGTCAGAATACGTGGGTTCAGCGTTTTTCTTTGCTCGACACGGCGGTGATTCAAAGGCTTTCCAACAATATTGATCTTTTGGAGGGTTGTACGATTTTGCAGGCGCAGGAACTTCTCAAAGCTCGTATAGAATCCAGACCCGGATTCAGAGACAGCGTTGAGGAAAAATTCCAGTGGCTGATGGACCGGATGGGGGCAAAATTGAAAGAAGGGTATATGCCGCGCCGCGTTATCGAGCTCGCCAACGACGCGGTCCTGCATTCTTACGAAACAGGCCCTTCCGAAACGGGGCATGGGGCAATTTCGGAGACAAACGTTCCCGTGCCCCGAGAGCCTGATATCGTCGCGTTTTTTGCGAAAGAATACTCCCGGGAACGGGATAAGGTCGTCGGTGATTTCAGCGTGTGGCCGCCGGATGCCGAGCGTTTGCTGAAGACTCTGCGCGTTTACCTGGAAAGCCGTGCCGAATACGATGCCCTGCAGCCCGGTGAGGACAGGTTCGTCGCGCTCACTGGAAAATATCGCAATACGGACCATCAGGTCGATTGCGCCTTCATCATCAACACGGCCGATCATCATAAAACGGCGCAGGCGGCGTTCAATCGCGGCGTGAAATTCCTTCAGGACCACCCCGACAGGAAGTGTTACTACATTTCCGACAAACGTTGCCAGTTCAAAGAGAGCTGGAAAAAGGCGCACGAGGCGAAAGAGGCCTTCGAGGCGCATCACGGGACCGTACTTTTTCTGGGACAATCTCAGGCCATCGACTGGTATGGGCTGACCTCCCTGATTTTCAAACTGGAGGCGGGCGACGTTTCACTGCCGGCCTCTGCGGGATTTCGCACCGCCACGGCGGAAGATTTCGCTCTCTACATGGAAAAGGGATTCGACAAAGATCTTCTGAAGCTTCCGGATGAACCTCCTCCGCCGCCTGTCGACGAGGAGCTTCTGGAAAAAAAAACCTTTGAGATCCTGACGAGGTCCCCGATGGGTTTTATGGCCGTCGCGCTTTTGCAGAGCGAACTGAAAAAAGGGGGCGTCAACGTCACTCGCGACCGGTTGCTGGAATTCATCACACAGCGCCCGGACAATTTTGTCCTGCATGAGTCCACCGACGATAATCTCGTCCTGTTGAGTTCGTGAGTATGCCGGCAGCGGGGAAACGGGAGCCGTGGTCACCGACGGCGGCCGAGCTGTGCTTTGCCCTTTTCGGTAAATTATGAATTAGAGTAAATATGGATCAGGGCGAATATGGATTAAAGCGACCTGTTGGCATAGAATACTGAGAGGCGGGGTTCCGGCCGTGTGGGGCTTGAACACCTGCCAACAGAGATATGCTGTCGGAGGGTCGCACTCATGAAAAATATCGGAACAACGCGCACGGGCGCCTCGTCCAAAAGTGGAGCGGGGAGCGGTTTCCAGTCCAAAAGCAAAAAAGAACTCATCGAACTTCTGACCGAACTGCGCGAACGCTTTTCGGAGGTCGATCAATTTCTCTTCGAAAGGGCTGAACTGGACTCGGGCAGCGTGGAAGCGCTGGTGGAGTCGCTGCGCGGTGAAATCGTCAGCGTCACGGCCGAGCCGGCCTGGAGCCACTCATGGGACGACAGATGCGAGCTGCCGGACTACTCGCACCTGCAGGAACAGTTCCAGGCCCTGGCGGAGAAGGGGTACGTCGACGAGCTGCTGGATCTGGGGGAAGAGCTCTGGAGGCGGGGCAACGCTCAGCTCGGAGAGGCCAACGACGAAGGAGAAACGGGGTCCGCCATCTCGGACTGCATGGAGATTGTGATGAAGGCGATTCCCCAATCTTCGCTGAGCGGGCCCGAGCAGTTGTTCTGGGGCATCGAACGGCTGGCGTGGGACAACTACGGCGTTATGGGCGAAGAACATTCCAGTTTCACAAAATCCGGCAATTACACGGAAGCGGACTGGCAGGGGCTCGCGCGCCTCCTCGAAAGCCATCTCCTGACGATGCAGGAAAACGCGTGGCCGCGCGGCACCTTCGCGGACTGGCTGCGGCAGGCCTACGAGCTCGGCGGATTGCAGGAGCAGGTGATTCCCCTGCTTGAACGAGAAGAAAACTACGTACAGCTTGTCAAAGCCCTCCTGGAAGCAGGAAGACGGGAAGAGGCCAGGCAAAAGTGCATCCTCGGCTACGGGAAAAAGTTTCAATCTTATTCCGCCAGGGCCTTGCACGATTGCCTGCGGGAAATGGCCATGGAGGAAGAGAAGTACGATCTGGCGGCGGCCTATCGCGCCGACATTTTTTTCGATGAGCCCAACGTCAAAACCTACACCGCGCTGCGCGACATCGCGGAAAAAGCGGCCTGCTGGCCGGCGGTGCGCGAAGGGGCGCTCCATTTTCTCGAAACCGGCGAACGGCCGGAGATTTCGGACGTCAAAAGCAAAAAAGATCAGAAGACCGCATGGCCCCTGCCGCCGACGGAGGTCGCGCACCTGCGCAACACCCCGGAGCGGGATACTCGCGGCCGTTTCCCCAAATGGGAGGTCCTCGTCCGTATCGCCATTCTGGAAAAACGCCTCGATGACGTCATCGAGCTTTATCGAGCCATGCCCAAAGGAGGCGTTCAGATCGGATGGAGCAGGTGGGGCAGATACGACCTGGACAACGACGTCGCTCTGGCCGTCTCCCACAGCCACCCGGACGTTGCGCTCTCCATCTGGCGCACCATCGTGGACTCGCTGATCGCCGAGGTGAAAGCGGCGTCCTATCAGCAGGCGCGACCCTACCTGGAACGCATGAGCGCGACCTACGAGTGCAACGGCCGCTCCGGCGAATGGAAGAAGCTGATCGCCGATCTGCGCACGACGCACAAAGCCAAACGCCGCCTGCTGGAAGTCCTGTCCGCCGTGGAGTAGCAGGGAGGTTCCTTATTTTTGATGAAGGTCGGGCTTCTGTCTGGACACCTGACAACTGGATTGAATGAGGTTGGATAAGATGATTACGGCTTCTCGCGCGAATTTTAAGGCCACGGCCACCGATCTGCATCTGTGCCAGCGCTGCCCCCGTCTCCTGGCCTGCCAGAAAACGGGCGACCGGCACGCCTGGAAGGTGGGGATCGTCGGGAGCGGGAAAAATTACGGCACGCTTTTTCATCAGCATATCGCCGACAGGTTTCACGCCGACGCCGCGACCCCGGAGAGTCCCTGTCGTCATGAGCTGGCCGAGGCGCTTTCAGGCGGAGCCGCAAACCTGAAAACGAAGCTTGACGCCCTGATCAGAGCGCAATATTTTAACCCCTTCCTGGCCGCTCACAGCAAAACGCTCAAAGCCGATCAGCTTATGGCGCTGGCGAAGGCAACGGCCTTCTGGATTGGGTGTCTGGCGGATTTTCTGTTGAAAATTCCCTCGCTGTTCGCCGAACCTGCAAAACAGTTGGGAGCGGTGTTTCGTCCACCGGAAAGAACTTTACGCGTCATCCACTCTTATCCCGACGGACAGACTTTGCGAGTGAGCGGCCGGTACGACTGCCTGCTGTTCGACCCCGACGCGGGGCGGGCGGTGCTGTTCGAATTCAAGGGCTTCAGGGCCTCGGACCCCACGGTCGAGCTTTCGCAGACGCTGATTTACGCCTGGCTCGTCTTCTCCGCCACGGGGATCGTCCCCAGCGTCAAACTGATCTACCTGGAAGACAACAAACCCCTCGACGTCTCCCCCGACAAGGTGGAAAGGATGATGGGCAACCTGTCGCATCTTTTCGACGTGGGGCGGCAGGTGCTGGAGCGTCGCCTCCCTCTTCCGGCGGCGGCCGATTCCGCTCTCTGCCGAACCTGCCCCTGCAACGCGCACTGCGACAAGGACTGGGGCGCGCGGATTGCCGCCGAAGCGACGGGCGCTAAAAAGTCACTGAAAGCTCAGGACCTGAATGGCGTGCAGGATAAAGAGCAGAATAAAGGGCAGGATGAAAAACAGGACGAAGGGCAGGAGCGCATGAACCGGTTGCTGGAGGCGCTGCGTTATCATCGCCTCGCCGTCGAAGATCGGGGATACGTGTACGGCCCCTCCTTCATACGTCTGAAGATCGGGCTGGACATGTCGAAGACGGGGACCACCGTGCGCAGGGTCGAGAACACGGCCAAAGACCTCCAGGTGGCGCTGGCCCTCCCCTCACCGCCTCTGATAGCGGCGCAAAGCGGTTACGTCAGCGTCGACGTGCCTCGCAACGTCCGGCAGATCCTGGCTCTGGCGGACATGATGAAGATGGCCGAACCGACGCGCCCAAAATCCGCGGCCGCGTTTCCTCTGGGACTGGACATCGACGGCAACGTCTTCTGGGTGGACCTGGCCGAGCCCATCATGACAAGTATCCTGATCGGAGGCACCTCCGGCAGCGGCAAAAGCGTCCTGCTGCGATCCATCGTCATGGGACTGCTCCTGTGCGCGCCCCCGGAGAGCGTGAGCCTCACCCTCATCGACCCCAAGCGCGTCACGTTTACGGACCTGAAGACGCTTCGCTGCCTCGAAGAAGGGACGCTTCTGCTCGACACCGACGCCGCCATGAAGGCGCTTTCGGCGACGTCCGGGGAGATAGAGCGTCGCTACGTTCTGATGGAGGAGGCGGGCGTCCCGGACATCGTCGGGTACAACGAGCAAAGCGCGGACAGACTGAAGCGGCGCGTGGTGATCCTCGACGAGTACGCGGACATGATCGTCAGCGCACAGACCCGCGCCGATCTGGAGCTTTCCGTGCAGCGCATCTGTCAGAAGGGCCGGGCCGCGGGAATACACCTGATTCTGGCGACGCAGAGGCCCGACGCCAAAGTGGTGACGGGCATCATCAAGGCGAACCTGCAACTGCGCGTTGCCCTGAAGGTCACGAGCGCGTCCAACAGCCAGATCATCCTCGGGGAAGGCGCCGGTCAGGCGCAATACCTCCTCGGGCACGGGGATATGCTCGTCGGAGGCAGCGTCCCCCTGCAGCGCCTCCAGGCTCCTCTGGCCACGGCGGACCTGCTGGGCCAGGAGTATCGGCGATAACGACCCGTCACCATCGCCCGTAAACATTCACGCGCCGGGGGTCCGTTCAGCACCCCGGCGCTCCTGTCTCATGCCCTGTGTAAACCATAAAATTCAATATGGTTTACACAGGCTTTTTTTTGTGCTATCTTCTGTCGCGTCGTTGCAAAAAATTTTCTGAATAAAGGAGAGGCCAATGTCCAAAGACGAAGTGCTGTCGCTGTTGGAGCGGCGGACGGGCGACGTCGTGACGGGAGAGGAACTGGCGCGGGAGCTGGGCGTCTCGCGGGTCGCCGTCTGGAAGTCGATTAACGCGCTGAGGGAACGCGGGTACTCCATCGAGTCGATCAGCAAGCGCGGCTACCGCTTTCTGAGCCGCAACGACGTCCTTTCCGC
>JAISSA010000249.1 GCA_031273365.1 Synergistaceae bacterium | reverse complement strand
TTTGACAGATATTCAGCCAGGAAAGGACAATTCGGATAGCAAAACGGGATAAAAAGAAGCGGCATGGGTTCTCTGAACTCGGGACCCATGCCATGAAGAGCCCGTCACAGAATCAAATTTCTGCTGAATGAGGATACCTTCACTACTTTGATATCCGACATTTCTTTACTCTGGTATAAAGGGTTCAGCCATTGATCTGTCCATCGCCTTCGCTATCGATGATAACGGATATATGAGATGCGTATCGGTGTTCCCCCATCTTCTGGCGCGGATGAAATCATAGCAGGAGGACTGCTGTCAACCTGAGGAAAAGAGAAAATAAGAAAATCGCCCCCGACAGGGGAGCTCATCTCCCTGCCATCGCCTCTGACCGCGATCCGGCTATGCCACCTGCTCCTGATCAGGAACAAATTTCAGGAACAAACTTCCCCGGTACGCCCTGTAAATCCGTCAGAATGAGCCCCGGCTGGTAACTCCTGCCGAAAGGACGATTTAATAAGAAAGTAGCATTAAACCACAGGAATATCAACGGGGATTTTCCCAATAATTATAGAAAGAAGCGTACCCCGTATGCTCTTGAAACGGACAAATCCGCCACAGCGATTTCTACGGGCCGTCCCCTTTCTGTGGGGAATATACAAAAGACGCCTGGGATTGTCAAGGCGACAAAAACGCCTGAGCAAAGAGCCTTCCGCGAAATATCCGCTGACGACGCGCAGTATTTTGCAGCGGTTGAAGCTGAAGAGCGCGTCGTCAAAGGCTCCACAGAATTTTTCAACGGTAAATCTTCACGAGCTTGAAGTGAAGAGGGTTTCTAAATCCGTGCCTTTTCCAGAGCCTGGCGGATGTCCCCGATGATGTCTTCCGTGTCCTCCAGCCCAATGCTCAGGCGGAAGAATCCATCGTGGAACTCGTCCGAATAGAGATATTGCCGCTCGTCTTTTTCGCCGAGAAACACGATCAGGCTCTCGTCGTGTCCCAGAGAGACGGCGGAGGTGACGACCTTCAAATGGCTGACGAAGCGATTGTGGGCATCGTGGTCCGCCCGCAGCCCAAACGCCATCACGCCGCCGAAGCCGTTTTCCATCTGCCGCGCGGCGACGGCGTGCAGGGCATGGCTTTTCAGCCCCGGATAGGCCACGAACCGGACGGCATCGTGGCCCTCCAGAAATTTCGCGACCTCGAGGGCGCTTTGATTGTGCTGGCGCATACGAATCGGGAGCGAGACGGCCCCGCGCATAATCAGCCACGCGTTGAACGGGCTGATGACGCCGCCGACGTTGACCATCGCGTCCGCCCGAATTCTGTCGATGATCTCCCTGGCGCCGATCACCGCGCCTCCCATGGCGTCGCCGTGCCCGTTGATGTATTTCGTCAGGCTCTCCACGCAGAGATCCGCCCCCAGCGTCAGAGGGCGCTGGTTGTACGGGGAGGCGAACGTATTGTCGACGGACAGAAGCGCGCCGGCCTCGTGCGCAATGTCCGCAACGGCGCGGATGTCGCTGATTTTCAGCGTGGGGTTGGAAGGCGTCTCGATGTGAATCAGTTTCGTGTTGGGACGGACGGCCGCCTTCACGGCCTCCAGGTTCGAGCTGTCCACCAGAGTGGACTGGATGTTGTACTTGCCGGGCAGCAGTTCGTGAAGCAGGCGATACGCCGCGATGTAGGTGCTGTCCGAGGCCACCACGTGCTCCCCGCTCTTCAGCAGAGTGAGAAACACCCCCGACAGGGCCGCCACCCCGGACGCGAGCACCACGCAATCTTCGCCCTCCTCCAGAGAGCGGAGCTTTTCCTGCAAATACTGCTGGTTCGCCCCCCCGTTACGGGTGTACAGGTTCCCCGAGGCGCTGCTCCAGTTGAGCTCGGACGGATCGTAGGGCAGGGCGTAACTGTTGGCCATGGTGATCGGCCTGCGAATGGCCCCGGTTTCCTTGTCGATATCGTTGCCCGCGTGTACGGAACGGGTCATAAAACCCAATTTTCTCTCAGTTTCTGCGCTGTTCAACGTTTCCATAATGCCCTCCTCCTGAAATAAATGGTTCACGAAATCTGAAAGCGTAGTAAATTGATCGCTATCGTTTCCTATTATTTTTGAAGGAAGAGGCAATGTCAACACACGCGAACATTGGGAATTTCCGGCGTATATCGCCGGCGCTGAGCGAAACTCGCGCCGAAACTCGCAGCGCAAAACATGACGCCAAAGCCCAACCCCTGGGGCTCTGCCCCACACCCCGCAGGGGCCTTAGGCCCCTGACCCCGTTAATTTTTTTCAACCTGTTACAATATGAGTTCCGTTTTTTCCCTGAATGGCGTCGCCGAGGGATTCGGGATTTGTAATGACGGCTTCGCGCCCGCCGCGCTCCACGAAACGCAGGACCGCCTCGATTTTGGGGAGCATACTGCCTGGGGCAAAATGTCCTTCGGCGGCATAACGCTTCAGTTCTGCCGCCGTCACCCTGTCCAGCGATTTTTGAGAGGGTTTCCCATAGTCGAGACAGACTTTGGGCACGCCCGTGGAGATGATCAAAACGTCGGCCCCGATGCTCGACGCCAGAAGGCTGCTGGCAAAATCTTTGTCCACAACCGCATCCACGCCCTCCAGAAACCCGTCTTCGCCGCGCAACACGGGGATGCCGCCTCCCCCCGCCGCCACGACGCAGTATTTTTTCTCCAGAAGATCCTGAACGACCTTCGTCTCCAGGATTTCTTCGGGCTCGGGCGAGGCGACCACCCTGCGCCAGCCTCGCCCGGAGTCGTTGACCATGACCCAGTCGGGGTGTTCGGCCCTCACGGTCCGGATAACGTCATCGGCGTAAAAAGACCCGATCGGCTTTGCGGGCTTCCCGAAAGCCGGATCGTTTCGGCCGACGACCACCTGCGTGACGAGGCTCACCGCGATCCTGTCCATGCCGCGTTTGCGAAATTCGTTGTCCATGGCCTGCTGAATCTGGTAGCCGAGAGCGCCCTGAATGTCCGCCCCGCAGCTGACCAGCGGAATCGGATGCAGTCCCTCGACGGCCTGGGCTATCTCCGACCGGCGCAGGATAAAACCGACCTGAGGGCCGTTGCCGTGGGTAATCACTACGTCATAACCCTTTTCGATAATGTCGGCGATGTGGGTCGCCGTTTCGCAGATGGCCTCGTACTGCGAGGCGACGTCTTTATGAAGGTCGTCTTTTATCAGCGAATTTCCTCCGATAGCGATAAGCGCCAGATTTTTCGTCGCCGCGTTTCCCATAGCCGCGTCCTCCCGCGTCAGAATTTGACGGCCGGGCCTGCCATGCCGGCGATCAGGGCCATGCGGATGGGGACACTGAAAGCCATTTGCCGGAAATAGAGCTGAAATTCGCTGTCGTCTATGGCGTAATCGAACTCCACGTCGTTGCGGGGCAACGAGTGCATGATCCCGACGACTTTGCCCGTTTTTTTCTTAACTTTTTCCAGCGCGTCGAGCGTAATATAAAAGGGCGCGATCCTGTCTAAAAACGCCGCCCGCGCCGCCGGGTCGTCCCTCGGCACGCTGCACCCCGGAAGATAGCAGGCGTCCACCTCGGCCAGGGAGTCCAGAAACTCCTCGTGCGTCAGGTCGTTGCGTATGCTCACCTTCGCGCCGGTCGCGCCGAGCCTGTCCAGAATGGTTTGGGGGATGGCGTTCTCGCTGGTTCCGACGTAAAGCAGTTCAGCCCCCATCGTCGCCAGCCCGAGGGCGAACGAATGCCCGCTGCGCGCGCGCGAGAGGTCGGAAGAAGCGATCATGACCTTGATGCCCTCGAATCGGCCCAGAGCGCGATAAATGGTGTAGACGTCCAGAAGGCCCTGGGTGGGATGCGTGACGTTGCCCCAGCCTCCGCTGATGACGGGAACGCGCGCGCCCTTCAGGGAGGCGAACACCTCTTCGTCGTTGGGGTGGCGCAGGGCAATGATGTCCGCGTAGTTGGAAACGGTGCGCAGGTAGTCGGAAAGGGATTCCCCCTTCGCGGCGGAGGAGCTCGTCGTCGGATTCGACTCGGACAGAACCGCGCCTCCGAGTCGAATCATGGCGACCTCCGTGCTGAAACGGGTGCGCGTACTGGGCTGGAAGAAGAGCGTGGCCAGGACTTTGCCGTTCATCAGCGTGAGTTGCGATCTCCAGAAGGGTTCCAGCATCTCGCCGGCCTCGAAAAGACTCTGAAGCTGCGCGCGGGAATAATCCGTCAAAAACTCGAAATTCCTGCCCTTCAATCCCGTTTCTTCCAGCTTCTCCCTGATGGCAAACGGAGAAAAACTTTTAGGTAAAGACATGCCAGCCATTCCCCCTGTTTTGGTTTAATTTTGATTTAATTTTTGTTTAATTTTTATTCGACGCGCTCCATAAGAGCCCGCAAAATTTCTTCCATGTCCGCGACCACGCCGTAGTCGGCCATGTTGAAAATCGGCGCGTTCCGGTCGTTGTTGACCGCGATGAAAAGTTTGGCGTCCCTGATTCCGTCCGTGTGCTGTATGGCCCCGGAAACTCCGAAGGACAGACAAATCTCCGGTCTGATCGTGCGGCCGGTCTGCCCGATCTGGTTTTCGAAGGGAATGAGGCCGCCGTCCGCGAGAGGTCGGGTTCCGCCCAGCGCGCCGCCGATCTTTCGGGCGAACTCCCGCAGGGCCTCCAATGCGCTTTTTCCCCCGATTTTGCCGGCTTTTTCGACGCCTCTGCCGGCGACCACCACGACGTCCGCGGAGAGCATATCGTCGCCTCCCTCGAAGGGCAGCGTCTTCAACAGGGAAACGGCGGACTCCGGCACGGGAATATCCTGAAAAAACCGCACCTCGGGCTCATCGGGCACGCTTTCCCGACAGGTTTCACAGACCCCCTCCCGGACGGTCATCATCCAGGGAAGGCGTCCCGCTTTGTGGACAATGCTGACCATCACGTTGTCGCCGAAGGAGGGCTTGTTTTGTTTGATAAAATATTCTCCGTTTTCCCGCTGCGCCACCACCAGCTCCGTGCAGTCCGCGGTCAGGCCGGCGTTCAGTTTCACCGCCACCCGCGGGAAAAGGGATCGCCCCGCGTCGTTGGCGGGAATGAGGACGCAGCCGGGCGCGATGCGCCGCAGCATCTCCGCGACCACGGCGCTTCGGGAGTCGTCGCCGAACGCCGAAACGCCACGGGTTTCCACGGCGTAAATCTGATGGAACGCCATGCCCCTGAGTTCCTCGACGAGCCCCGCGCAGTCCTCCGCGATCAGAAGCGCCTGTACGGGTTCCTTCGTTATCTTCCCGATGCGACGGGCGGCCGTGAGAAGTTCGCCGACAACGGGTTCTATCCTGCCGTCGGCGTTGTCGGCGAAGATACATACCCCTCTGCTTCCCCTACCCATTGTCCGTTCCTCTTTTCTTTGTTCCGATACAAAATAACTAATATTAACTCATAAAAGTTCTATAAAAGCTATTCTTTCCTGCTTCAACCTGCCTGCCCCTTATCGCTTTGCAGACGATATGAGGTCTTATATGACAGTCC
>JAISSA010000237.1 GCA_031273365.1 Synergistaceae bacterium | reverse complement strand
TTTAGTGAACTAATTAATAACTATGACACCTAATTTTAAATACGCACATTTTTCTGAACACTGACGGTAAACTATAAATCACTGATTTGGGAGATACGAAGCGTAAAATACTTAATATATGTTAAGTAATATATCAGTTGTTCGAGAATGGGATAGCGTGCGAGGTTGTCGACTTAAAACCTTTCTTCAAATCTTCCGCATATATGTTATAATAATCCAAAAGTTGGATAACATATACTCAAAAAACTACAAAATTCCTTAAAGCTAAAAAACCTTACCACAGGTTTTTTTGTCTGCCAAACTAAACTCCACTATTGTTTTCACAGGGGTTTTGGTGTGCTTTTGGGTGATTTTGATTTTTTAAATGGTGGAGTTAAGGGGATTCGAACCCCTGACCTCTTGAATGCCATTCAAGCGCTCTCCCAGCTGAGCTATAACCCCATTAACAAAACAATGGGCATTATATGGAAAGAGCAGAGCTTTGTCAAGGGAATTCAGTTCGTCTTTTATCTTCAGTCCGGCTTTTCCCCGCTTTGGGGATTTTTCAGCACCCCGCGGGCTTCCAGAGCCCTCATCAGGGGATAGCCGAGAAGATAACACGCGCCCGCCTGCCCGAGCCCCACGTAAAGCATGGTGCTCCACAGCGGCACGCTGGCCAGGACGTGAAGCAGCGCGCCGATGAAGACCATGTTGACCAGGACGGGCGGCAGCGCAGCAAGCCACAGGCGAGGCATTTTACGCGTCAGGTACGCCGCCAGAAGGGTGGCGCTGCCTCCGACGAGAACGTCCGCCACTCCCCAGGCGCTGAGAAAATTGGCCAGAACGCAGCCGATGAAAAGGCCGGGAATGGCCTCCGGAAGGTAGAAGGGCAACAGCGTCAGAGCCTCAGACACGCGAAACTGCACGGGGCCGTACGAAATCGGGGCAAGCAACATCGTCACAGCGGCGTAAACGGCGGCGATCATCGCGCCTGTGGCAACACGCCGGAAATTCATCGCGGGAAACACCTCTTTTTCAAAAGTCCTGTTAATCTCAAAAGCTCCTTTAATTTTTTCACCGTTTCATAACCTGTCGCCAAACCGCAATCGCGGGGCTCCGCCCCACACCCCGGCAGGGGACTCGTCCCCTGCACCCCGTTAATTTTTTCGGTTCTTTACGTTACCTTTAATCCACGCCGATCAGCAGAGGAACAAAACGGCAGTAGTCATACCACGTATTGCGAAATCCCGGCTTCAGGTTCTCGCGCACCAGCAGGCGCTGTCCTCCCGTCGTCACGTTCAGAGGGACGATCAGAAAACCGTTGGGAGCCAGTTGCCGGTCCCACTCCGCTTCCACCCGCGCCGAAGCCGCCGTGACGATGATTCGGTCGTAGGGGGCCTCCTCGGGATAACCTCCGCGCCCGTCGTTATGGATCACCTCGACGTCGAAATTCAGGTCGTGCAACCTTTTTTGGGCCGCAAGAGCAAGGGATCCAATCCGCTCCATCGACCAGACGCGAAACCCCAGCGCCGCGAGAATTGCAGCCTGGTATCCGGAGCCCGTGCCGATTTCCAGAATTCTCATCCCCGTTTTTCCCTGCAGAAGTTCGCTCATCCTCGCGACCATGTAGGGCTGAGATATCGTCTGCTGCTCGCCGATGGGAAGAGGGCGATCGATGTAGGCGCTTTCCGCGTACTCCGGCGGAACAAAAAAGTGCCGGGGCACCAGGGACATCGCTTCGAGAACACGTTCATCCCTGACGTCACGGCCGACGATCTGATCTTCCACCATATCCAACGCATATCTCTGCCAATCCTGCATTTCGACGTCCTCCGGCATAAAGGGGGATTATCAGCGTGTTACCCGTTCAGGCCCCATGCACATCCGGCGAGGATGGCGGCATAGTCATGTTCCAGCACGTTCTCACTCCGCGCAGACCGTCACCACAGGAAAACCCCTGCGCGAGTGCCGGATCTCGAAACGCGGCGCCAGTCCCGCCCGCAGCCGCTCGGTGGACCGCACCGTCACCCGGAGGGGCGCTCCGTCTCCGGCGTCCATCACGGACAGCCCCGCCTCCTCCAGCGTCCGAACGAACGCGCCTCTGTCCTCGTCCGGCGGCAGGTCGATCTGAACCAAAAGTCCGTATGGAGGAAGGTCCAGGCTTTTACGCTCCTCCAGTTCACCCTTCCAGAAGTTCCCCCAGCCGGACCACAGCGTGCTCCACCAGCCGATTCCGGCGTGTCGGGTCTGCATCAGCACAACACGCTCCGTCTCCCCCTGCAGTCCCCGCCAGCAGGACTCCCACACCATGCTGAAGGCCTGAAATCGCGCGTTGTAGTCCGTCCTCCGCGCCTCGGCGTCCAGGTCCAGCCAGGCGACAAGCCCCGCGTCGACGACATCGCAAAGGGCAAGAGCCCGACGAGTGCCCAGAAACAGACAGGGAAGACGCTTCGGGCGCGACACGTCCGACAGAATCGGATACCCTGTTATATGACGGGAGGCCATCGACGACAACGCCTCCAGTCCCGGCCGTTTTCCCTGCAAAAGGGTGCCCCGGCAGTTCGGGCATCTCCCGGGCAGCGGCTCCCGCGCCCCGCACTGCACGCAGCGAAGGGTTTTCCCCTCCAGCTCGCTTCGCATCACCGAAGCGCAGCGCGGGCACAAAAGCGTCTCTCCGCACTCGACGCAGAACACCTCTCCCGCCAGGCCCCTGCGATCCATGATCCACAGCGCGCACCGCCCCTCCCCGAGGGTCGCGCGCGTGCGCCCGATCAGAGATTCCGTCAGGGGCACCTCGCCCTCCACGCCCCGAACCGCGCTCCTGAACGAGCGCCTCATATCCACAAAGATGAGGTTCTGCCGCTGCGGACGGGTCCGACATTCGGGCCGGGAACGCAGGTACGTCCTGGCCGACGGGACACGCCCCCCCAAAATGAGCTCGGCCTTCAGGGACAGGGCGCGTCGTCCGGCCAGGCTGCGCGCCGGAATACGGGGCGAACGCACGAAAACGTAAGCGGGATTGGCCTCGTCGTCCACGATGATCGCGTCAAAATTCATCGGGGCGAACACCGCGCGTCCCGTCCCGACGACGACGCGAACCTCTTCCCTGCACGCCATTCCCCACGCGGCCTCGAGCTTTTTTCCCTCCGCGCTTACAGGCCACAGAAGCGCTTCATCCCTGAATTCCCGCGGGAGGCGCTCGAAAAAACGAGCGGCGCTTTGGGCCTCCGGGAACAGGACCAGCGTACGTCCCCCGGCCGCGATGCGATCGAGGTAACGGGCAATGCGCTCCCCGTCCTTCGGATTATAACAGGGGATCTCCCGAAAAACCCTGTCCTGTGCCCTGGAAATTGCGGATACGGGAAAGGGGAAAGCCGCCCCCTTCAGGAGAGGTTTGGGACAGATAAGCTGAAGGGCCTCGCCCATGCCGCACAGGAACGTTCTTCCTGCCCAACCGGCGAGACCCCAGAGCTCGTCTCCCAGGATACATCTTTCGTCCAAAACCTCTTTCACGGTCTTCAGCGCCCTGCCCGCGCCCTTCTCCGAATTTTTCGGACCTTCCGGAGGGGACGCCGCGCGCCCTGCGATAAAGCCGACGCGCTCCGCCCTCCCCAGGGGAACCCGCACCCGAGCCCCCGTCGGCGCGTCGGGGGAATCCAGCCTGTAGGTCAGGGTGTTCCACCAGGGGCCGGGAACGACCACCTCGACGTAAAGGCGGCCGTCTGCCTCCATTAAGGCAGCCACCTGCGGACGGCCGCCTCCCAGACGGCGTCGGCAACCGCCTCCTTGCTGCCGGAAAACTGCGTTTCGTCGTCGTCGGATATGATCCGAACGGTGTTGGTATCGGCTCCGAAACCGCTGCCGGGCGCGGAGACGTCGTTGGCCACCATCAGGTCCAGCCCTTTGCGCGCCATTTTCGCGCGCGCGTTCTGCACAAGGTCATCGGTCTCCGCGGCGAAACCGATTAAAAACTGACCGGCCCGCCTGTTTTTCCCGACTTCCGCCGCGATGTCCGGATTTTGCACCAGAGAAAAGGTCAGAGAATCTTTTTTTTCGCGTTTGATCTTGTGTTCGACTCTTTCCTCCGACCGATAATCGCCGACGGCGGCGGCCTTGACCACGCAGCCCGCCCACTCCAGGTTTTCCATGACCGCGTCGCGCATCGCCAGCGCCGACACGACGTCGTGGACCTCGAGGCCGTGCGTGCTGCCGACCCGGGGCGCCGGCCCAAGAACCACCCGAACCTCCGCGCCTCTGTACCAGGCCGTTCGGGCCATCGCCATTCCCATTTTCCCCGTGCTGGGGTTGGAGATAAAGCGCACGGGATCCAGATATTCCCGCGTCGGGCCGGCCGTCACGAGAACATGCCTGCCCGCGAGGTTGCGCCGGGGCGACAGGGCATACGCAATTTCCTCGAGGATCAGCGCCGTTTCCGGCAAGCGCCCCTTCCCCTCGTACCCGCAGGCCAGAGAGCCGAATTCCGGGTCGACGACGCGCACCCCCCGCTCCGCCAGTATTCTCAGGTTCTGCTGCGTCGCGGGGTGCTCGAACATGTGAACGTTCATCGCGGGGAAGAGCACGACAGGGGCCCGCGTCGCCAGCAGCGCCGCCGCCACGACGCTCTCCGCCCGCCCCTGCGCGAGCCCGGAGGCGGTTTCGGCCGAACAGGGGGCGACAACGACGACCTCCGCCCAGTCCGCCAGATGGATGTGCGGAATCTCGAACCCTCGCTTATCCGACAAAAAATCGTCCTGCAGCCAGGCGCGCCGTCCTGAAAGCGTGGAGAGCGCCAGCGGGCTGACAATGGACTCGGCGGCTTTCGTCAGAACGATCTCGACCTCGCAGTCCAGTTTTCTCAGGCGGCTGACGAGGTCGGGGATTTTATACGCTGCGATGCCTCCCGTGACGCAGAGAAGTATTTTACGGGAACGCTTCCATTCAAGCATGTTATCGCCATCCGGGCTCTTCGGTCTCAGCCCTGCGACGACGAGGGGGAAGCCGGCAGGGTGTCGTTCTCGAGCGCCTCGATCCACTGGCGCGGGATCGTGCCGTTCTCCACCTCGAGAAGCGCGGCCGAAAGGTATTTCTCGTTCGCCGGCAGCGCGTTGAGGACCGTTTTCTGCTCGCTCAGCCATCGGGCTCTGGCGGCCACCAGCGCTGTAATCCTGTATTTGTTGTCGGTTCCGTACCTGTTTTCGAGGTCATCGATGTCGTAAAATTTCATCTAGAGAAAACCTGCCTTCCCAAATATCAGAGTAAAAAAGAAAAAAAAGAAAAAAAGTAAAAAAGAAAAAGAAAAATTAACGGGGTGCAGGGGACGAGTCCCCTGCCAGGGTATGGGGCGGAGCCCCATGTATTTTGCTTAAATTTTTTGCTTAAATTATTGACATTCGTCCGTTTCGTTTCTGTAGCTCAGGACGATGCCGCGAAGGGCCTCGGACGCGCGTTCCAGCGTGTCGTTGAGGACGACATGGCTGTAGTCCGAAGATTGTTCCATCTCCTTCTTCGCGTTTTCGAGCCTCAGCGCGATCTGCTCCTCGGACTCCGTCCTGCGTCGTCTGAGGCGTTCTTCCAGCACCGCGGCAGAGGGAGGAGCGATGAAAATCAGCACGCTCTCCGGCAAAAGTTCACGAATCTGTCGCGCGCCCTGCACGTCGATCTCGAGGAGAACGTCATGTCCCGCCTCCATTTCCCGCTCGACGTCCTCGCGGAGGGTCCCGTAAAAATTCCCGTGGACCGCGGCGTGTTCGAGAAACAGATTTTGTCTTTCCCGGTTCATGAACTCCTCTTTCGATATGAAACGATAATCCACGCCCTCGCGTTCGCCCTCCCGCGGAGCGCGCGTGGTGCAGGATATCGAGTAGACCAGATTGTCGATATCCGACAGCACGCGCGCTCTCAGGGTTCCCTTGCCCACCCCGCTGGGGCCGGCAAGCACGAAAAGTCTTCCCCTGCATTTTGCGCCGCGTTCCCGTCCGTTCATCGGTTTCACGATTTTCGTTTCGTCAGCCCCGTCCCTATTCGACGTTCTGTATCTGTTCCCGCATCCGTTCGAGGCAGGATTTCGCCTCCACCACCGTCCAGCGAAATTCCGCGTCGCCCACCTTGGAGCCCATGGTGTTGACCTCCCGATTCATCTCCTGAATCAGAAAGTCGAGCTTCCTGCCCTCGGACTTTTTTCCGTTGAAGGCGATTTCTCTGAATTTTACGACATGAGCGGCAAGACGGGCCAGCTCCTCGGAGACGTCCCACCTGTCGGCAAGCAGAGAGATTTCCTGCGCGACTCGATTTTGATCGATCTCCAGGTCGCAGCGCTCCATGACCTTTTCGATTCGCGACCTCAGGGCTTCGAGGGCCTCCGGGGACGCGACGTCCCACCGCTTCGAAAGGGAGTCGGTCAGTCGCTCGAATTCGACCATATCCTGCTCGACGACGCCCTGGAGTTTCCTTCCCTCGGACAGCTTCATCTCCATGAGGGCGTCCACAGTCTCGACAATCAGCAGATCCCAGGCGTCTTCGCCGATACGCCCGTCGATGACGGGCGGGGCATCGCAGACGCCAGGCAGGCTCAGCAGGGGCGTCAGGCCGGAGAGGGAGGGCACGGCGGAAAGGTTCCACTGCCCTGCCAGCTCCTGAAGCTGGCGATAATAGGAAGAAAGGGCATCCGTGTCCAGTTTTGCGACTCTGGAGCCGCTCGCCCAGGCGATTTCCGCGTTGAGTCTGATTTTACCCCTTCCGAGGCGCGACCGCAGCAATGAAAGGATCCTGCTTTCAAGAGAGGCTATCTCCCTGGGCAGGCGAACGTTTATTTCCTGATAGCGGTGATTCACCGACGTCAGCTCGAACGAAATCGTCCCCCACGGGAAGGCGTGCACAGTGCGGCCAAATCCGGTCATGCTCAGAAACATGCTGGCCTCCATATTTTAAACGTATTTTAAACGTCATTTTAAACATTGTCAGTATCTCACGTACCAGGCGTTCTGAGCGGCCAGCTCCCGTTCGACGACTTCCAGCAGGTTGTCGAGGCCCCGGGACTCGAGGGCGCTCAGAAGGACCGTCTCCTCGCCCATCGCCCTGAAGCGCAGGGACAACGCGGTCATCTCCTGGTCCGGGACAAGGTCCTCCCTGTTGAGAACGACGACGCGGGGAATATCGACGCAGTCGATACCCGACAGGGTTTCCACGATGACGTCGTATGTCTCCGTAACGTCGTCGGCGCTGGCGTCCAGAACCAGAAGCAGCAGCTCCGCCGCGGCAATTTCCTCGAGGGTCGCGCGGAAAGCCGCGACCAGCTCCGGCGGCAGTCTTCGAATGAAGCCCACCGTGTCGGAGAAGAGCGCGCTTCCTCCGCCCGGGAGCCCCACACGCCGCACCGAGGTGCTCAGGGTGGAAAAAAGCCTGTTTTCCACCAGAATCGAGGCGTCGCCCGACAGGGAACGCAAGAGCGTCGATTTTCCGCTGTTGGTGTATCCCACCAGCGAAACCGTGGAAACGCCCATCTTTTTTCTGCGGTCCCGGACGAGCCGCCGCTGCCGTCTCACGTTCTCGAGTTTTTTCGAGATCTCGCGCACCTTGCGCTCGAGCTTTCTCCGATGCCGCTCGAATTCCGTTTCGCCGGGCCCCCGCGTGCCGATCCCCGCTCCGGCCCGGGACATCTGCAGCCCCAGCCCCTTTAAATGCGGAATCTCGTAGCGCATCAGGGCCAGTTCGACCTGAAGCTTCGCCTCGGCGGTGGACGCCCGCTGCTCGAAGATCTTCATGATGACGAAAGGACGATCCCAGACCCTGACGCCGGTCACTTTTTCGAGATTGCTCTTCTGAATGGGAGAGAGCTGTTCGTCGAAAACGAGGTATCTCCCGCCCCGCGCGCGACAAAATTCCCGCAGCTCCTCCGCCTTGCCGCTGCCGATCAGCGTCGCCGGATCCGGCGCGGAACGCTTCTGGACGGCCGTGCCCGTCACCGGAATATCGAGCGACGCCAGCAAAAGCGAAAGCTCTTCCAGCGAGACCTCCGGGTCGTACTCCCGATTCGGCAGGGCCAAAGCCGCAAGGACGGCGCCGTTCGCGTCTCCCTCGGCCCGCGGGACGCTACGACGCTGCCGACTCAAGTTCGTGAAGGGATTTCGTCAGCTCCGCCATGATTTTCTCACGAGCCCCTTTCTCCGTGCAGATTTCCGGGTCAAAGACAAGCAGTTTTCCAAAGGTCACCGAAATTTTGGCGGGACGCACCAGAACGGCTCCCGGTTTCATGGCCCTGTACGTTCCTTTGAGGAAAACGGGCAGGATGGACGCCTTCGCGTGCGCCGCAATCAGGCCGGCTCCCCCCTCCAGGGGCTGCAGAGTTCCATCCGGGGAGCGGGAGCCCTCCGGAAAAATCAGAACGTCGTTGCCCTCCTTCAGCAGTTTGAGAAAGCCCCTGAGGGCGCCGGCGGCGGCGGCGTTATCGGCGCGCGAGACGGGAACGGCCCCCAGAATCCGTATGGCCGACCCGAAAAGCAGAGGCCGAAAAAGCTCCTCCTTGGCGAAATAACGCAATCGACGGGGAAAAGCGACCCCCGCAACCAGAGGATCCAGGTTACTGCAATGGTTGCACGCGACAATGACGTTGCCGTCGCTCGGAAGGGGCTCCAGCCATTTTATGGAAAGGCGATTGTACACCGTGAAAAACACTCGGAAAAATACCCACGCCAGCCAGTAAAAAATTTTCTCGACCGTCAACGGCTCAAATCCTTTCTTCGCCAGGTCTTTTCTTCGCCAGGTCTTTAATCTCAGGAGCTGCAACCGGCCGTTTCGGACCGAACGATGCGGACCAGCTCGTCCACGACCTCCTGCTGTCCCATCGACGAGGTGTCGACGCGAATCGCCCCCTCGGGTTCCGTCAGAGGCGCCAGGTCGCGGCTGCTGTCGGCGCGGTCGCGGTCGCGCATACGGGAAAGGACGTCCTCGTAATCCAGGGATTCTCCCCTCTCCAGAAGCTCTTTATATCTTCTCATGGCCCGGGCCTCCGGCGACGCCGTCAGGAAAAACCTGACAGCCGCGTCGGGAAAGACGACGCTGCCCATATCCCGCCCCTCCGCGACCAGAGAACCGTACCTCGCCTGACTCCTCTGGACGGACAAAAGACCGTTTCGCACGGCCCCGAGGGCCGCCCAGGCGGAAACGATACGATCGACGTGGGGGGTTCGTATCGCCTTCGTGACGTCCTCGCCGTCGACAAAAACGCCCTCCGAATCGATACGCACGGACAACGCGGCCATCGCGTCGGCCGTCCCTTTCCCGTCGGTCCGGGCAATTCCCCTTTTATCCAGCGTGTAAGCCACGGCACGATAAAGCGCCCCCGTGTCGAGCCATCGAATACCCAGAGTTTTCGCCAGAGCTTTTGCGACGGAGCTTTTGCCCGCCCCTGACGGGCCGTCTATGGTAACGACGAAGGTCATGGTTTTACAGCTCCCCTTTTTTGGTTTACAACTAACGTCAACAATTTTAAGCCTAAAAACCATGGGGCTCCGCCCCACGCCCCGCAGGGGCCTCAGGCCCCTGACCCCGTTAATTTTTTTTGGTTTTACAGTTCCCTCATGTCCGCCATTTCCTGGGCGGCCTGGCCGGCAAAATCGACCAGTTCCGACATGAGAGCCTCGTAATCTCTGATCCCCAGGCGTTCCAGCGGCTCCGGAAAAAGATAGTTCTGGAGGCCGTCCGCCCCAAGCCCCACGCCAAGCATCAGGCACATCGAGTTGGCGACGCTGACGACGTCGACCAGCGGCTGAAATTCCGCGTGCTCAGGCGCCAGCTCGTTGGGCTTATGGTGCAGCAGCGTCGCGTACTGATAGCCCTCGGGAAGGTCCCACCGCTCGACCAGAAGAGAACCCACCATGGCGTGCTCGAAACCCAAAACCTTCAGCTCCGCCTCGGTAAACGGAATGTGCTCTTCCTCCACCAGCTTCACAATGATGCCGTAGCCGAAACGAACGTAATCGTTCAGAACGACCTTGCCGATGTCGTGCAACAGCCCGCCGACGTAGGCCTCCTCGGGCGGAACTTTGCGCGTCGCCTGCGCGATGTAGCGGGCCGCGTAGGCCGCCGTCAGAGAGTGACGCCACAGCTCGCCCCTGTCCAGCGCATAGCCGGAAAGACCCTTGTCCATGACGGAGTAGACCGTCGCCGCGAGAACGATGTTGCTGATGTTTTTATAACCCAGGAGCGCTATTGCTTCGGAGATGTCGGAGATGTTCCTCGACATCCCATAGGCCGCCGAGTTTGCCAGCTTCAGGGTACGCAGGACCAGGCCTTCGTCGCGCGACAGACTGGCGGCGACGTCCGACGCGCTGCTGGTGGGGTCGTTGAGCTTACGCAGCGTCTCCACAACAAACTGAGGAAAGGACTTTATCTCTTTAAGCTTGCTTATAATACGCGTCTTTATAAGTTCCTTCGAACGCTCGTCTATCTCACTCACCGGATACGTCCTCCTTGCGCAGCTAAACTGAACCGCCCCTGAATATTTTAGTGTACAGATCGGAAAAAGACAATTCCATGAATTGGCCCCTTTGAAGTTTCTCCAGCGTCAATTGACCGATCCTGCGCCGTATCAGCCTTACGACGCTGAAGCCAGCCAGGTTTGCCATCCTGCGTATCTCGCGTTTCAACCCTTCTCCGATCGTCAGACAAATCCAGCGGGCGTGCGGTTCCCGATCCATAAGAGCTATCGTGAGGGGACGCACGCGACGGCCCTCCATTTCGAATCCCCCGCTCCAGCGTCTGAGTCGTTTCTCGTTGATCTCCACATTGAGAAGGGCCTCGTATTCCTTCACGACGCCCTTCGAGGGGTGGACAATGCTCTGGGTAAACATACCATCATTCGTCAGGATTAACAATCCTTCACTCTCCCGATCCAGGCGTCCGACGGGAAATACACGCTTCGCACGAATCTCCCCGGGCAGCATGTCCACCACGACGGGGTCGTACCTGTCGGAAACGGCGCACACGACGCCCTCCGGTTTGTTCATGACGACGTAGACCTTCGAACAGGGTGCGACGCGCGCCCCGTCCAGCTCCACGACGTCCCCCGGGTCCGTCTGGAAATACGGCGCCAAAATGATTTTACCGTTGACGCGCACCCGGCCGCCCAAGACGAATTCCTCCGACTTTCGCCTCGACGCGACCCCGCATTCGGCGAGAAAGGCGTTAAGGCGCATCGTTCGCCTCCCCTGTCCCCTCTTCAATGCAATGCTCTTTAAGGCGATCTTCCATTGCCGCTTCCTCCGACGGACCGGCCCCCAGCTCCATGAGTTCCTCCAGACCGGGCAGGTCGACGATGGCCTCGAGCCCGAAAACGTCCAGAAAACGCCTGGTGGTCCGATAAAGAATGGGAGAGCCGCTCGTCTTCCTGCGCCCCGATATGCGAATCAGCTCGTGAGACAACAACGTACCGATGGCGCGCTCGCTGCGCACGCCTCTCAGGTCCTCCACCTCGCTCCGCGTCACGGGCTGATTCCAGGCGATGACCGCCAGCGTCTCCACGGCCGCGCGGCTGAGACGCACCCGTCCCCTCTGCGCGGTGTCGCGAAAAAGCGACAACACCTCCGCAAAGTGAGGGCTGGTCTCCAGAACCCATCCCCCGGCCGCGGACGTCAGCACGAGCCCGTGCCCCGCCGCAAGATGCCCCTCCAGCTCCGCGAGGGCCGCCGTTATCTCCCCCGTCGCCACGCCGAAGACGTTTTTCAGCTCCGCCTCGGAGACCGGCTCGGCGGCCAGGAAAAGCACCGCCTCGATCCGGGCGGCCAGGTCCGAAAGCGGGACGACGGCAGGGGCAGGAATATTGACAGGAGTATTGCCGGAAACGTCGGAGGGATCACTTCGCGCAGATTTTGACATCGGCAAAAGGCGTCTCCTGTTCAATACGGACCTTGCCCATCCTGCACATCTCCAGAACGGCCAAAAGCGTCACGACCAGCATCCTGATGTTTGGAGAAAGCGCCCAGAGCGCGTTCAGAGAGAGAACGGAATCACAGCTCAGCTTCGCCTCCAGCTCGGCGATGCGGCTCTGAATCTGCGACTCCTCGGGAAGCGCCTCCGGCACTCCGTCCCATTCATGATCCACTCCATTGTCCGCTTCATTATCCACAGGCTCGACAATCGACCCGTTTTTTTTCCTGCGGGCCTGGGCGCGTCGCTCGAACAGCCCCCACCAGAGGCGGGCCAAAAAATAAAGGTCTCCGACGTCATACACCGGCTCGATCTCACTGCTTCCGGCCCTTTCGCCCGCGTCCGGCACGACGCGCCTGAAACGCCTTTCCCGGCGCACCTTTCGCTCCTCCAGCCAGGCGGTTGCCGTTCGATACGGACGATAACGCGCGAGTTTTTCCAGAAGCTCCTCCTCGCTCACGGGCAAATTTTCGTCGTCCGCGAGGCCGTCCGGAAGACCGTCCTGAACGGCTCCGGGCAGCAGGGAAAGCGTCTTTTGCAGCAGCAGGCCGGCCACCATGTAAAAGAACTCCGACAGCATGTCCATCGGGGCCTTCCGCGTCTTCAGAAGCCATGCGCCGTAAATGCGCACCAGTTGCGTCACCTTGATCTCGGAGGCCTGCATCTGCCGACTCTCCACGAGGTGACACAGCAGGTCGAGAGGACCGGAAAACCCGTTGATGGATACCTCGACGCTCTCCTGCGGCATACGCGTGACCGGGGCCGGTCAGCTGACGCGATCGGCCCGCGCGAGAAGACCCATCGAGGGGTAAATATCCCGCATGGTCGCTCTGGCCACGGCCTCCGCGCGTCTGGCCCCCTCGACGAGGATGTCGTTCAGCAGGCCGGCGTCTTTTTCGTAACGGGCGCGCCGCTCGTGAATCGGCTCCATCATCTCCGCGATATGGGTGTTCAGCATTTTTTTACAGTCGATGCACCCGATGCCCGCGGTCCGGCAGCCGTTGTCGATCTCCGCGCGCTCTGACTCGTCCGGGTTGAACACCTTGTGAATGTCCCACACCGGACATTTCCCGGGGTCGCCCGGGTCCCTGCGTTTTTCGCGCGAGGGGTCCGTAATCATGGTGCGAAGCTTCTCCCACATCGACTCCGCGCTCTCCGAGATATACAGCGAGTTCTTATAGGACTTGCTCATCTTCCGGCCGTCCGTGCCGGGGACCTTCGGGGTGGGCGTCAGAAGGGTCTGCGGCTCGGGCAGCAGTCCTTCGCCGAAGAAATGGTTGAAACGGCGGACGAGTTCGCGGCTGAGCTCCATGTGGGCGCTCTGATCCTCTCCCACCGGAACCTTTTCCGCCCTGTAGAGCAGAATGTCCGCGGCCATCAGGACAGGGTAGCCGAGAAAGGCGAAGGTGCTGAGGTCCTTATTCCGGATGTTCACGATCTGTTCCTTATACGTCGGGTTCCTGTAAAGCCAGCCCAGCGGCGTTATCATCGAGAGCGCAAGAAAAAGCTCCGCGTGCTGGGGCACGTGAGACTGAATGAAAATGCAGCTTTTCTCCGGGCTCAGTCCCACCGAAAGCCAGTCCAGAAGGACATCCATGCAAAGTTTCCGGGTCTCTTCGGAGTCGTCGTAATTCGACATCAGGGCGTGCCAGTCGACGATGCCGTAAAAACAGTCGTGGTCCTCCTGAAGTTTTACCCAGTTGGTCAGCGCCCCGGCCAGGTGGCCGAGATGCAGCTGCCCGGTCGGTCTCATTCCGCTAAAAACCCTGCTCCTGTTCATTCCACACTACCACCTTATAAAATTTCGGAAGGCTCCGCTTCCGTTCACACGTGCAGCGGCGCGGCGAGTCCCCTGTAATCCATCGGCACGACGTCCAGCTCCCCCGGCGTCGCGAGACGCCGCGCCAGCTCCGTCAGGGCGACGCTCTCCATTTCCGCGTGATCGACGACGGCGACGGGGAGCCCCGAGCGGACGCAGTCCAGAATCTCGTGATATTTCATGTCCGCGGTGACGTACAGGTCCGCTTTCACGGACAGCGCCGCGGGGTGGAGCCCTCCCCCCGAGCCGCCGCAAAGGGCTATCCGCAGTATACCGCAGTCCGCCGGGCCGTAGTAATCGATGCGCGTCAGGTTCCACGCCCCTTTTATCCTGTCCAGCACCTCACGCAGCGGCGCGACGGCGGCCAGATCGCCCACCGCGCCCATGCCCCCCGCACCGCGCGCCGACGGCTCCAGAGGAACGACGGAGACGAGCTTCATTCGCCGGGCCAGGATTTGACTGACCCCGCGTTCCGCGCTGTCCCAGTTCGTGTGCGCAGCCAGTACGGCCATTCCGGCCTGAGCCGCCATTCTGACGACCTTTCCTGCGCCGTGAGAGAAATCGAGGCTCCTGAAGGGCCTGAAAAAAAGAGGGTGATGGGACAGCAGCGCCTGACATTCCCTGCGGGAGGCCTCCTCCAGCGCCTCGGGCAGGGGGTCCAGGGCCAGAGCGAGGCGTCGAACCTCCCAGTCCGGATCTCCCGCCATAAGCCCGCAGTTGTCCCAATCCTCCGCAAGCGCGAACGGGGCGATGAGGTCGATTTTATCGAGGATATCCCGTACCTTCAAAATTTCACCTTCTTCGAATAGGCCCTCCACATGACGGTCACGCCGACCCCCGAGAGCACGCAGAGCGCCGCCAGAACCCTGAACGCCCGCATCTCTCCGACGCGGGGCGTCGCAAAGCCGACGTAAACGGGAAAAATGAACCAGCTTATGTCGTAGCAGAAATAGACGAGCGCGGACATCTTCGCGCGCAGCCGCGCCGGAGCGAGGTCCCCGGTCAGAGCCAGGTGCGCGGGGAAGCCGTACCCCATCCCCGTTCCATAAAAGAAACCGCAGACAAAAAGCCATCCGTTGGTCGTCGCCTTCGTGGTGAGATACAAAAAAACCGCCATGACAAAAAGCGAGGGGCCGGCAAAGACGTAACGGGGACGACGATTGAAGAAATCGTATCCCAGAGTCCGCATCGCCAGCGCCCCCAGTCCGTTTCCCACGACGAAGAAGGTGGGGACGAGCCCCATCGCCAGGGCCAGAGCCGGAAGGCAGACGATGGAGGCGTCGCAGAGCCCGAAAAGCGAGCAGGACGTCACCGTCCGCCAGAACGGCGTCTCTCCGTACAGGTCCCTCCAGGTCCCCCACGCCAGCGCTTCCGGGCCCTTCGGGTTCAGGGCCGCCGGAGGCGCTGGAGGCGTTGGAAGAGCTGGAGGCGCTGGAGGCGTTGAAAACGACGGAAGGAGACAGGACAGCACAATACATAACGCCGCCATGGCGACGGGAACGGACAGAAACAGCGTCGTCCTGTTCCGGGCCAGAAGGTGATCGGCGAGGGGAACGACCGTAAACAGGCAGGTCAGCGCGCCCAGAGTGATCATGGCAAAGGCCGTGCCGCGAATGTTTTCGGGGATGACCAGGGACTGGCAGGTGGTGAGCGTCACGACAAAAACGCCGAACGCGCAGCCCATGGCGACTCGAACTGCCAGAAACGCCTGGAAGGACGAGATGAAGAAGTTGAACGCCGCCGCCCCCAGACAGACGCAGGCCGACGCGACAAGCGTCCGACGTATTCCCCCCCGCTCGACGATCCAGCCGCCCACGGGCCGAATCAGGGTCGTCGCCGCGTAAAAGGCCCCCACCAGAATTCCCGCGTCGTCCGGGGAAAATCCCTTCCGCGTCAGATAGGGCGCAAACAGAAAAAACACGTTGGAATAAGAGTAAATCGCCCAGGTAATGACGATCAGGTACACAACAAGAAGACGCATCCGCGCGAACCCCTCAGCCGGCAGTTCGATCACGGGTTAAGATCCTCTCTGCCTTTTTTTAAAATTCTACCGTCATCGTTCTTTACGCATTATACATCATGCACCGGCCGCTCCGGCTCCGGCCCGACGCTTCCTCTGCACTTTTCGGGGGCTCCGGCGCTCTTCTGCGGTCTGCACGCCGGGGGTCTGCACGCCGAACAGGCCGGCGAGATCGGCATCGTCGATCACCCGTTGCGATTTTTTATTCGCGTTTTTCAGCAGGCTCTCTATTTTCTCCTCGACCGATTTTTTGAGCAGCGCGGAGAAATCGATGTCGCGCAGGGTAAAAAACAGCAGCGGATCGTGATCGAGTCGTGCTCCCACGCCGTAAAGCGTGGCCGCGACGTGCTTGCACATCCCGGCCCAGTCCGGGCAGGAACAGTTAAAATGAATTTCCTTCGGCGAGGGGAACAACCCTTTGCCCTGCTGCAAAAACGCCTGAGACAGCGTTTCCGGAAATTTGCCCTCGGTCAGTTCCGCGAGGCTGCCGATTCTGCTGCTGCTCTGCTCCGCGATGGCGTTCCATCTGGCGGCGGACAGTTTGTCTATCCTGATCAGAACTTTGTAAGGCTCACTGCGGGAGCCCTGCACCAGCGCGCTTATGTTTCCCGACGTAATTTGCAGGTCCAGCACCATTCCGTTTCTGACGTAGGCGCTGCCGCGGCTGATGCGGTTGGAGTAATCGGCGTAGCTTTCGAGATTCCGATTCCACGCCATGCCCCACCAGGTTTTGGCTATCTTCCTGCCCTCGATGACGACGGGCGAAATATTGGGATTTTTCTTTCTCAGTTTTTCAAGCTGTCTTTGAGCGTCGGCCTTTTTTTGCGCTACGGGCGTATATTCGAAATATCCCCAACTCATGCGCTCGCCTCCAGTCTGAAGAGCTTCATCAGCTCGGCGTTGCTCATCTCGGTTATCCACGTTTCGCCGCTCGATGCCAGAACGTCGTCCGCCATCTTCTGCTTTTCCTCGAGCATCGCGTCGATCTTTTCCTCGATCGTGCCGACGGTGATGAACTTATGCACGAGGACGTTTTTTTTCTGGCCGATGCGGAACGCCCGATCGGTCGCCTGGTTTTCGACGGCCGGGTTCCACCATCGATCAAAATGGATGACGTGGTTCGCCGCCGTGAGGTTGAGACCGACGCCGCCGGCCTTCAGGGACAACACCATGAACGGAACGTACTCCTCGCCGTTGAAGCGCGCCACGAGCTCGCCGCGTTTTTTTACCTGCGT
>JAISSA010000218.1 GCA_031273365.1 Synergistaceae bacterium | reverse complement strand
CCCCGCAGGGGACTTGTCCCCTGACCCCGTTAATTTTTTTTATGGCGCGCTCTGCCCACTGAGGCTGACGCCTGTGCTATTTTAGCAGTTTCGGTTCGAGTTGGGGTCAGTGTTCAGGTTGCTCTTTTCAACAGCGGCGCCCACGAAGGCGGCGTACAGCGGGTGGGGCCGCACCGGTCGGGATTTCAGCTCTCCGTGAAACTGACCCCCGACGAACCACGGATGGTCCGGCAGCTCGACGATCTCCACCAGGTTCCGCTCCGTGCACACCCCGGCGACCTTCAGCCCGGCGTCCTCAAGACGCTGTCGGTAGGTATTGTTGAACTCGTAACGATGCCGATGCCGCTCGCTTATCCGCTCCGTTCCGTAGGCGCGCGCGGCCACGGAACCCGGCACGAGGTCGCACTCGTAAGCGCCGAGACGCATCGTTCCGCCCAGTTTTTCGAGGTTGATCTGGTCCTGCATCCTGTGAATCACGGGATGCACCGTGGCGGGGTCCATTTCTTCGCTGTGCGCGCCCGCCAGATGGCAGACGTTGCGCGCGTACTCCACCACCATCATCTGCATCCCGAGACAGATGCCGAGGAGCGGAATTTTATTTTCTCTGGCGTAGCGGACCGTGGCGATCTTTCCCTCGATTCCGCGGGAGCCGAACCCGCCGGGAATCAGGATGCCGTCCACCCCCGCAAGCATCGGCTCCACGCCCCTCGCCTCGACGTCCGTGGACTCGATGGCGCGCACCTTCACCCTGACGTTATGGTGCATCCCCGCGTGATAGAGCGCCTCGACGACGCTGAGGTAGGCGTCCTTGTGCTGGATATATTTGCCGACAAGCGCGATTTCCACGCTTCGGGGGGCGTTCATGAAGCGGTCGACGACGCGCCGCCAGTCCGCGAGATCGGGCTCGGTTTCGCATCGAACGGAAAGATATTTGAGGACAAGAAGGTCGAGTTTCTGCCGATACAGGCTCAGGGGGACGTTGTAAATCGTGGGCTCGTCCATCACCTCGATCACCGCCTCCGGAGGGACGGTGCAGAAAAGCGCGATCTTGTCCTTCATGCCCTCGTCCATCGGATGGCTGGTCCGACAGACCAGAATATGGGGCAGGATGCCGATGCGTCGAAGCTCCTGAACGCTGTGCTGGGTCGGCTTGGTCTTCAGCTCCCGCGCCGCCTCCAGCCAGGGAATGAGCGTCACGTGGCAGTAGATCGCGTTTTCTCTGCCCACGCGATCGGACATCTGCCGAATCGCCTCCAGAAAGGGAAGCCCCTCGATGTCGCCGACGGTCCCCCCGATCTCCACGATGACGACGTCGCAGCCCTCCCCCGCCCGGATCAGGCGTTCCTGAATGTCGTTCGTGATGTGGGGAATCACCTGGACCGTGCCGCCGAGGTACGCTCCGCGCCGCTCCCTGTCGATGACGCTCGAATAAATCTTACCCGTCGTGATGCTGTTCTGCTCGCCCAGGGACTCGTCGATGAAGCGCTCGTAGTGTCCGAGATCCAGGTCCGTCTCCGCTCCGTCGTCGGTCACGAAAACCTCGCCGTGCTGAAAGGGGTTCATCGTGCCTGCGTCCACGTTGAGATAGGGATCGACCTTGATAATGGACACGCGAAAACCCCGTTTTTTCAGCAAAGTCCCGATCGACGCCGCCGTTATCCCCTTACCCAGCGAAGACACCACGCCACCCGTTATAAAAACGTATTTTGCCATTTTTACCCTACCCCTTCCATCACACATTCCATTACACACCCACATATAAAACCAATGTCCACAACTTAAGGAAGAAAATTAACGGGGTCAGGGGACCAGGAAAAATCCCCTGCGGGGTGTGGGGCGGAGCCCCATGGTTTTGCTTTAAGTTCCTGACATTGCATAGTAAGCTCCACATCCCATAATAAAAGCCGGACCAGAAAAAAAAAACTCCAGTCCGGCGTTATCCCGGGCCCGCAAACTCAGGCCCGCAGTCTTTTCATGAATAAAGGCCAGAGGACGCGTCCCCTGACCCGGATACTTCTTACTTCAGATATTTCAGCGGATTTTCCGGGCTGTTGCCGTTTCGGACCTCGAAATGGAGATGCGGCCCCGTGGTTCGTCCTGTCGATCCGACGCGCGCGATGTTCTGTCCCGCGGAAATTTTCGTTCCCTGCTGCACCAGAAGCGCGCTGCAGTGGGCGTAAAGAGTGGACTGCCCGTTGCCGTGATCGACGACGACGACCTTGCCGTAACCGCCCATCCAGCCGACGTAAGCCGCCCGTCCCTCGCGGGCGCTGCGTATTACCGTCCCCCGGCCGGCCTTGATGTCCAGACCGGTGTGAAAGTCCCGCCGTTTCGTAATTGGATGGCGACGCCACCCGAAGGGGCTGTTGATCTTGCCCATTACCGGCCACCGATAGGCGCGCGTGACCTTCTGTTGTGTCGAAGAAGCGACGGACTTCCTGCTCGTCCCCCCGGCCCCGGGTTTCTTCGCCGCCGTCTGCGGTTCGGCGATAGCCTCCGGGCGTGCGCCCGGAAGGAAGATCTCCTCACCGATCTTCAGGGCGACCAGGTCGGCGAGCGGGCTGGCCTTTCGAATTTTATCGACGGAGACCTGATATTTTTTGGCGATGCCCTCGAGCGTGTCTCCTTTTTTCACCCTGTAAAAAATACCGTCCTGATTGGGAATGCGCAGGACAACTCCCGGGTGCAGCATGGAGGCATCCTTAAAGACGTTGCTGCCGATAAGGGTGTCCACCTCCAGATTTTGAGCGTTCGCTATGGACCACAGACTGTCCCCGGCCGCCACCACGTAAGCGGCGATCTCCAGCGGAACGATTTTTTCCCGCAGCGCCGCGATCCTCGCCTGACGGGTACGAACCTCGTCAAGCGTATCCTCCACAAAAAGAGAGGAGTCGGGAATGAGAAGAATCTGCTGGGCCGCCAGACGATTGGCGTCCTTCAGGCCGTTGGCCCGAAGAATATCCTGCGCCGTGACCCCTCCATAGTGCAACGCGACATCGGACAAAGTTTCGCCGGCTTTAACCACGTGTTCCTTCCAGTTTACCCCCACCACGGCCAGAATGATGTCCTCGTCCGGAAGCATCATGTCCGGCAGATCGCCGAGGGAATCGTCGGGCAGCCGCATCCCGTCCTCCGTGGTGCTGAGAACGATGGATTCGAAGTCCGAAAGGTCCTTCGGCAGAGGGCCAAAATCCCCCACCGGCTCGTTGATGGGCAGGGGAAGCGGCAGAGAAGCCACCTGCGCCGCGGAAGGCAGCCGCAAATCCGCATCCGGCAGGTTTGCGACCGCGTCCACCTCGGAGGGCAACACCGGCGTCCCCTCTCCCGGCAGAGATTCCGCGTTCAACGGTCTCTGAAAGGCAAAGGCCGCCCCCTTCATCGAAACAGCCTCCGCCGCGGTCTGCTTCATATCCGGATCGATGGTGTCGCTCAAATCCACCGACATAAAGCCCTCCGTGGAAATATCCCCGGTTTCGTCACTCGCCGAAACACTCCACGCAGCTTCGGAAAAACGGCTGCCCGCGGACATAGTCAAAAACACTGACAAGCCCAACATAAACACTATCACCAGGCAAAAATCCCACCGAAATTCTTTGGCGCGGGACTCCCTGTCTGTAACGGAGATTCTCTTCCGCCCGGATGTCTTCAAGCACATCCCTCCCGGTCTGTAAGCTGGACTATCGCAAGCTCCATACAACCCATCAACAGGTGTAATGCGTCAGGATTCAGATAGCCGAAAATAATACACGTATATTACATAGACATACCTCAGAGGTTTCTCCTTCAAACGAAGGCATTATACCATAACCCTTTAATTACAGGGCATCGTCGTTAAGCAAAAGGACGATGAAACGTACCCGTTCAGACTCAGGGCAGCTTTATCGACAGCAGGAATTCTTTGTTGTTCTGCGTCTGTCTCAATTTGTCGAGGATGAGGTTGAGCGCTCCCGCCTCGTCGACGCCCACGATCCGCTTGCGCAGCACCCAGAGCCGGGCCAGCTCGTCCTCCGGCATCAGGAGTTCCTCCCGCCGCGTTCCCGAACGGGTGATGTCTATCGCCGGAAAAATACGCTGTTCCGCCAGTTTGCGGGACAGGTGCAGCTCCATGTTGCCCGTCCCCTTGAACTCCTCGTAGATGACGTCGTCCATGCGGCTGCCCGTATCCGTCAGGGCCGTCCCCACGATGGTCAGGCTGCCGCCCTCCTCGAAATTACGGGCCGCGCCGAAAAAGCGCTTGGGGAAATAAAGCCCCGAGGGATCGAGTCCGCCCGACAGGGTCCGCCCCGACGGGGGAACCGTGAGGTTCGACGCCCGCGCGAGGCGCGTTATGGAGTCGAGCAGGATGACGACGTCCCTCTGGGCCTCCGCAAGGCGCTTTGCCTTTTCGAGGGCGAGGTTGGCCACGCGGATATGCTCGTCCGCGGGCCGGTCGAAGGTGGAGGCGATGACCTCTCCGTCCACGGAACGCGCGATGTCCGTGACCTCTTCGGGCCGCTCGTCGATCAGCAGGGCCATCAGGATGACGTCGGGGCAGTTGATCGATATGGCGTTGGCGATGCGCTTCAGAAGGGTGGTCTTTCCCGCCTTCGGAGGAGAGACGATCAGCGCGCGCTGCCCCATTCCAATGGGAGCGAACATGTCGACAAGCCGCGTCGCCAGGTCTTTGGGCCCCGTTTCGAGGCTCATTCTCATGTTGGGGAATATCGGCGTGAGCTGGCCAAACTGCGCCCGACGCCGCGAATGCTCGGGGTCGGAAAAGTTGACCGTCTCCACGCGGAGAAGGGCTTCGTAGTGCTCCTGTTCACGGGGCGGGCGAATGAGGCCCCAGATGACGTCCCCATTGCGCAGGCCGAAACGCCGAATCTGGGACACGGACAGATAAACGTCGTTATCCGTGGGCAGCATCCCCTTGGGCCGAAGAAAACCGAATCCCTCGGGCAATATCTCGAGAGTTCCTCCGCCGAATCTGTAATTCATGCTCTCGGCCTGAGCCTTCAGGACGGAAATGATGAGGTCGTCCTTCCGAAGCGTCGTCGCCCCGGAAACGCCCAGCTCTCTTCCGATCTTGCGGAGGTCCACCAGAGTCTGAGCGGCAAGATATCCATAAGAATGCTTGGGCTTGGGAGGCGTATACATTTCAATCGGGGGGGGGGCGGGCGGGACGACCGCCGCCTCCGGGACGCTCGCCGCCGCTTCCTTCACGGGAACGGCCTCTGCCTCTGCGGGGGGAACGGATTCCTGCTCTCCGGGAACGGCAGCCTCCACGGGAACGGATTCCTGCTCTTCGGGAACGGCAGCCTCCACGGGAACAGATTCCTGCTCTTCAGGAATGGCTTCGGCAGCCTCCACGGGAGCGGATTCCTGCTCTTCGGGAATGGCTTCAGCCACGGCCTCAGCCCCCACGGGAGCGGCTTCAACGATCGGCGAAGGAAGAGTCTCCGCCGGAGGCGTTTCTTCCGCAGGCGTTTCTTCCACGGCGGGCGGAGGAAGCAGGAGAGCGTCCGCGGCCACACGGGTTCTTCTGGCCCGAGGTTTAGGCGCCGGCTTCTCCGTTTCGGCCGGCTGGCTCTCCACGACCGGAGCGGCGCTCTCCTTTTCTTCGGCTCCGGCCTGCAAGGTTCTTGTCCGCTTCTTCACCGGAGCTTCCGCGGCATCGACCGCAGCTTTCATTCGCCTCCGCGGAGCCGTCTGATCCTTAGCTTCCTTAGTGACAGCCATAGCAGCACGATATCCTGTACGAAAAAATATAAACCATTTCCATTATGTCACCTCAACATGTATAGTGAGACGCTCCTGCAGGCGAAAAGCCGAAGCAGCGATCCCGCGGATCGGAAACGACCCTGATAAATTCTAAAAAAAGACCGACTGGAGTCCGAAAGGACAGCTTCACCGCCTCCCCTGCAACCCGTTTCGCACAGGGCAGGATAAAACTGAACGCATGGAGCTCGAACGCTTACGATTCCATCAGCGCTTCATTCAATAAATTTCGAACCTGAAATCGGGAAGACGCTCCGCGTTGCTGAGAATACCTATCGAATAGGAACCTCGTGGCAGGGGTTGACCGTTTTCCCTCACCAGACAGTAAATTTTCGAACCCGAGGGAGTGAGCAGTTCGTAAGTATCCGCCTGAACCAGCTTCTCGCCAAAAAACCAAAAGATTCGAATTGTCCCGCCCCTCGGAGCCCTGCTGTAATCGAAACGCAGACACACCTGCCGCGCTCCATACAAAAACCTCGACACAGCCCCCGTAAGACGGAGTTTATCGTCCAGTTCGGTGCTGATCACAACGTTATGAATCATTAAAGACTCGCTCGGCCGGGTGCTGTTTTGTCGGATAACCCAGAAGGAAAGGAACGCCAAAATTGCGGCAAAAAGCATAACTATCAGCAAAAACGGCCGGCGCTTTCTCGACATTATACCTTATAAACTCCTCAAATACCAGCTTCGAATGGCAAGCGAGACTTTATTCAGCTCCCCCGGCGGAACGCCGTCCACGGACATGTCCGCGGCTCCCGATACCCCATCGACGGCGCCTGCTTCCAGAAGGGCCCGCAGCATTTCCTCTTCTTCGCCCTCGTCGAGCCCGAGCCAGCGGCGATAAAACGACGACAGGAGCGCGGCCAGAGCGTACCCTCCCCAGTTCGAGACGTCGACGGGCAGGCAGACGTCCGAGGGAACCTTCGAGATGCACCTCGCGTAATGATCGGGCAGCACTTCAATCAACGAGTCGTAAAGCAGCCCCATCCCCGCCTCGTTACCCCCGTCGCCGATGGCCAGAACGGGAATCCCCCCCCGCATGGCAGACTCCGCCAGAGCGTCCAGCGGCGTCACGACGTCGCTGATGTCCAATCCCTTCATATTATAATAGCGCCCGTCCGCGGCAGCCCCCGGACGCTCGATGAATATCAGAAGGTCCGCCCCGTCGGACGGCGAACGTTCAGCGGGAGGACGCGAGCCGCCGGAACGCCGTCCTGCAAGGGGAACCTCCGAAGGGTCGTCAGCACAGGCCACAGCAGGACCCCCTACGCTGCGCGAACAGGCTTCGAGGCATTTGTGGTTCCGCCGGTCGGTGAGGAGAAGGACGCTTTTGCCCGCCCTCTCCAGCGCCCGGCCCAGAATGACGGCGCCCGGAGGGCCGTCCGTCTCGCACGCGCCTGACGCGCGGATGTAAAAACCCGTCACGATGAAGACGCGGGACGCTTTCGTCAGGAGGCGCAGGGCACCGTCCCAGAACGCGGAACGACACAGAGACGACGCTCCGCGCGCCCTCGCGTTCGACGCGACTGTTGCCTGTAACGCGGCTGTGTCCATAAGGGTCGGGTCAGTTTTTCAGTTCAATTTCTCTACCAGCCCCAGCAGCTCGGGGCTCAGGCTTTTTTGCTCAGACCAGGCGCGCTCCAGGTCGGTCAGAACCATCCTGTGGTTCATGTTCCCGATCATCATGCCGGATTTTCCCACGAAAAGGGACTCCGCGGCATAAGCCCCCATGCGCGAGGCCAGGACGACGTCGAACGACGTCGGGCTGCCGCCTCTCTGAATGTAGCCCAGCACCGTCACGCGCGCGTCGTAACCGCCCGTGTCCTGAAGCTTGTCCCTCATGTCGTTGCCGCGCATGACGCCCTCCGCCAGGATAATCAGGGTATGGCTCTTCTTTTTTTCGTGCGAGACGCGCAGCTTCTGACACAGATTTCCAATGCTGAGGGGCAGTTCAGGCACCACAACGTACTCCGCCCCGGAGGCCACCGCGATCTCCAAAGCGAGGAAACCCGCGTTGCGCCCCATCACCTCGACGATGAAAAGACGGTCATGGCTGGACGCCGTGTCGCGCAGACGCATGACGGCCTCCAGCGCCGTGTTGACGGCCGTGTCGAAACCAATGGTCTCGTCCGTTCCCGCCACGTCGTTGTCGATGGTTCCGGGCACCCCGATGACGGGAACGCCCGCGTCATGCAACAGCTTCGCTCCATGGAAGGATCCGTCGCCCCCGATGACGACAAGCCCCTCTATATGGGCCTCCGCCATTCTGTCGATGGCCGTCCGACGGCCCTGTTCGGTCATGAAGCGCTCGCTGCGCGCCGTCTTCAGAATGGTTCCCCCCCGGTGGAGAATACCCCCGACCGCCGCCCTGTCCAGAGGAATGTAGTCTCCGTCGATAAGCCCCTCATAACCCCGCATGACGCCGATACATTCTTTTTCGTTGTAGACGCAGGTCCTCGCCACGGCCCTGATGGCCGCGTTCATTCCCGGCGAATCCCCCCCGCTGGTCAGTACCGCGATACGCTTCATTCGACGTGCCTCCTTAATCTTCCTGTTGTTGCAGTTCGCTGACGCGGTTGTCGATCTCGCTCAGTTCTTTGTTGACGGCGTCCATCTGCTGCTGAATTTTGGCCCTGTCGCCCCGAAGTTTCTCCAGACGCTTTATCAGGCGGTCCATCTCCAGCCTGGCCGCGGCGGTCCCTTTGTTGAGAACGGACGGATCGTCGCCCGTGATGTCCCACACAAAGCGGACGTCGCCTCCCCGGGTCGTCGCCTGACTTATGGAACCGTCGATGGCGAGACGCAGGTCCCTGAGCCCGTCCAGAACGTTTTTCCCCGTTTTTTCGTCGTAGCGGGGAAACCACACCATACCGTCACGCTGGCCCTGCAGTTTGAAGTTGAAACGCTTATCGTAATCGACGGGTTCAATGACCTTTTTGCCCACGAACAGCTTGAGATGACGATCAAACGGCTGCAAATATACGGGAACGCCCGTGACGTTGAAATCGAAATGAAACGCGATGCGCTCGTCGAGGTTGAGCGTCTTCAGGAGACTGTACCTGTACTGTTCCTCCTCGTCGCGGGTCCAGAGGTTCTTTTCAGCCTCCGAACGCACGAGAGCCTCGATGTACTCCGCCGAATAATAGGTCACCCGAATTCTGACCTGCTGCATACCGCTTCCATCGTTAAAATCTCCGCTTCTTGTCCAGCTTTTCAGGATTCTGTCCTCGACGGCTGCCTGAGCGGAAGAGCAAAGGAAAATTACAAAGCACAACGCCCACCAAAAATTTTTCTTCAATTTTTTCTTCAACGTAAACATACGGACGTGAAACCCCTTTCGGAAAAGCTGTATCTGCGATTATACAACAACCGCCGCTTTCTTCAGTTCACTTTTTTCAATTTCGCTTTTCAATGCGGCAGACTTAAGTCGAAATGCCAAAAACATGGGGCCCGCCCCATACCCCGCAGGGGACGTAGTCCCCTGACCCCGTTAATTTTTTTTCTTCTTTCTTCTTTTCTTTTAATTTTTCTTTTTTAGTCTGTAGACCATGGCCAGAATTTCCGCCACGCCTCGATACAGGTTTTCCGGAACTTCATCCCCGATCTCCACTCCCTCGAAAAGCGCCCGGGCCAGTGGCCTGTTTTCGATGATCGGAATGCCGTGCTTCTCGGCGATCTCGCGGATCTTTCGGGCAATGAGACCCTTCCCCTTTGCCGTGACCTGAGGCGCGCTCATCGCCTCGCGGTCGTATATCAGCGCCACCGCCAGGGTCGTGGGGTTCGTGATGACGACGTCCGCCTTCGGAACTGAGGACATCATCCTCTTTTTTGCCAGCTCTCGCTGCTTCTGGCGAATTTTGCTTTTGATCTGGGGATCTCCCTCCATCTGTTTGTATTCTTCCTTGATTTCCTGCTTGCTCATCCTGATGGATTTTTCAAAATCCCACTTCTGGTACAGGTAGTCGATGGCCCCCATAATCAACAGCATGACGGCCAGTTGCATCGCGAGATTCCAGAGCAGGTCCCACAGCTGAAGAGCCCCCTGTTCCATGGAAAACTGCATCGCGCGGATCGCCGTCGGCAACTTGTTTTTCAGCGCGATCCAGATCACCAGGCCGAAGAGCGACGCCTTCAGAATGCCCTTCAGCAACTCCACAACAGAGCGCATGGAAAGAATTTTTTTCATTCCGGAAATCGGATTCAGGCGATCGAGGTTGAAGCTGAAAGGCTCGAAACTGACGACCCACCCCACCTGCCTGATCGTGACCGCCAGCACGAAAGTGGCGATAATGAGCCCTAAAACCAGCCACGCGTCGAAATAGGCCCGAATCGCCGCGTCCTCCAGCCCGTAAAACCAGCCCGCGCGCAACAACGTCCCCTCCCCCAGAAAGGCGATCGTCCCGCGCAGATAACCAAGAAGGCCGGAAATAATGGACGGCCCCAGAAACAACAGGCCAAAAAGCCCCGCCAGTATCTCGACGGCCGCCGTCAGATCCCTGCTTTTGCAGATCTTTCCCTCGGAACGCACCTTCTGCCGCTTTTTGGGCGTCGCGGGCTCCGTCCGCTCCTGCGCAAAAAACTGGAGGTCGAAAACAACGCGTCGAATCATGGATTCAGGCCCAAAATCGACGGCGGACCGCTCAGCGCCAGGCAGCGGCGCTTACGAGAGCAAACTCGATCCACTCTTCCAACTGTCCATGCACAATATCCACGGCCAGCGGCAGCGCGATGATCAGCACAAAAAACCCCAACCCCACCTTGAGAGGCAGCCCGAGGATGAAAACGTTCATCTGCGGAACCGTCCGCGCCAGAAAGCCCAACCCGATGTCGGCCAGCAAAAGCGCGCAGTAAAAGGGAATGACCAGCTGCATCCCGAGACGGAAAACGCCTTGCAGCCAAACGCCCAACTGCATGTCGCCTGTCGGGACCAGCGACAGTTTCGCCAGAGGGACGAGACGCAGGCTCTCCACCAGAGACCGGACCATCAGAAGATGACCGTTCCAGCGGAAATAGAACCAAAGCCCCAGCAGGAACTGCAATTGCGCGATAAGGGACGTCTGGCTCTGCGTCATGGGGTCGATCGTGCTGGCCATGGAAAGTCCCATGGCGAGGCCGATCTGCTCTCCGGACGTCTGCAGGGCGATCAGGGGCAGCGTCGCCAGAAGGCCGATCAGGGAGCCGACAAGAAGCTCCCGCAGGGCCAGAACGAAGATCGACGTCCAACTCTCGAAAAGAACCATGGGGATGACGGTCGTCTGTATCGCTTCGGCAGAGGCCACGGTCAGAATGACGGCACAGAGAAACCGAAGGGGAAGAGGCGTCCCCGCCGCGACGAAAAGCGGCGACGTAAACATCATCCCCACGAAACGCAGGTGGATCAAAAAATACGCCATCACCAGCTGCGCGGGTATCTCCAGTCCCCTCACCTGATGAACCTCTCAAGTTGCCCCAAAATTTCGCGGGTCATTTGCAGAACCTTACCGGACATCCATGGACCGGCGAGGACGATGAAAATGAACACCGCCAGAATTTTGGGAATAAAAATCAGCGTCTGCTCCTGAATGGACGTGGCCGTCTGCAAAATGCCGATGATCAGCCCCACCCCCATCGCCACCAGCAGGACGGGCAACGCAACGACAAGCATCGTCCACACCGCCCCGCTCAAAACATCAAACATGCTGACAGGCACAATTTCCATGACAATCCTCCACCTCCGACATCCCGGCAGCTCAGGGCACGTTCGTAAAGCTCTTCAGGAGGCTCACCACCACGAGATTCCAGCCATCGGCCATGACGAACAGCAGGATTTTGAACGGCAGCGAGATCATCATGGGCGGCAGCATCATCATCCCCATCGCCAGAAGAACGCTCGAGACGATCATATCCACCACAATGAAAGGAATATAGATCACCACGCCCATCTGGAAGGAGGTCTTCAATTCGCTCAACATGAAGGCCGGGATTAAAACCCTCGTCGGGATCGAATCTCTGGACTCGGGACGCTCGACGCCGGCCATGGAAACCATCAGGGACAGCTCCTCCTGCCGGGTGTAGCGGAACATGAACTCCCGAACCGGCGTGATCGACTCCGCCCAGGCGCGGGAAGAATCGATGTTTCCGGCCATGTAGGGCGCCAACCCCCGCTCGTAAACCCGGGTCCATGTGGGGTACATGGTGAAAAGCGTGAGAAAGAGAGCGAGGCCGACGACGGTCTGCTGCGGCGGCGTCTGCTGGAGCCCTATGGAGCGCTGCACGAAGCCCAGCACCACAAGGATACGCGTAAAACTGGTCAACATCAATAAAATAGCCGGCGCCAGGCTCAAAACCGTCATAAGCGCCAAAATTTGCAGAGAAAGAGCCACGTCCTGCGGAGTCTCCGCGGGCATGACGCCCAGGCGCAGCATCGGAACAGGCAGAGTCGGGGCCGTGACCGCCGCCCCCGCGGAAGGGGGGAAAATCAGAAATAAAACTGTGAAAAGGAGAAAAATGCGAAAAACAGAAATGCCTGCAAAGACGTTCGCGCTTTCTGTGTCCCTTTTGTGCCGCACAATTTGCTTCATAAGAGTCCTCGGGTTAATTCAAAACGATTTTTGATCCTCTGCGGGGAGTTCCGCTTTTTCATCGTAACGAAGCCACTCCTCATATTTCCATCTGCATATCAGGCGGGTCCCCCCCGCGCCGGACGTCAACGCAAAAACCTCCGGCCCGCAACGCAGAACGAAAAAAACATCCTTACCCAGCGGCAAGGATGCCATAATTTTCACACACGCCTGATTCTGTTTCGCCCACCCCTTTTTTTTGCTCAGAGCAACCAGAAAGACGCCCCCCGCGGACATCAAAAAAAGGGCCACAACCACACGAATCAGATAAGAAGTGAGACTGACCTCCTCCGTAACCACGCACTCCCCTGAACGTACAATCAGGCCAGAACTTTGGAAATAGCCTCCACAACACGCTCCGGCTGGAAGGGTTTCACGATGAAATCATTGGCGCCCGCCTGAATCGCCTCTATAACCATCGGCTGCTGGCCCATGGCAGAAACCATCACGATCTTCGCGTCCGGATCGAGCACCTTGATCGCCTTGACCGCGTCGATGCCGTTCATTTCAGGCATAGTAATATCCATTGTCACGATATCCGGCTTAAACTTTTGGTAGGCAGCGACCCCCAGTTTCCCGTTTTCGGCTTCGCCAACAACTTCAAAGTCATTTTTCTGAAGGATATCCTTCAACATCATACGCATAAAGGCTGCGTCATCCACTATAAGGACCTTTTTGCCCATGCTGCACCCCTCGTTTAATAAGATTCTCTGACCTCGAAAGCCAAATCCGGCAGCGTTTTCCAAAAATACATTTCTGAAAAAAGCTTCAGATCCGGAACCACCTGCAATCTCCGGCCAGCCCGTTACGGATTCCTCTCCATATTAAAAAAAACATATTAAAAAAACATATTAAAACCACATTAAGAGTAAAAATTTTCGTGATTACTCTTTTCACTGATTATACCACGAATTTCAAAAGTTACCCGAGGGGCTATTTACGTTACACAATCCACGCAATTCCCGATTAAATTCCCGATTGAAAATCCAGGGGGGTGCAGGCATCCCTGCCCGCGCCCCTGGCAGTCCCGGTTTACATCGAATAAGCCTTCGAGGTCACGTTCAGCACCTCTGTAATGCGCACTCCGAAATTCTCGTCGATGACGACGACTTCTCCTCTGGCGATGAGTTTGCCGTTGACCAGAACGTCGACGGGCTCTCCCGCCATTTTGTCCAGTTCGATCACGGAACCCGTGGTCATGCTCAATATCTCGGAGATATTCTTTCTCGTCTTTCCCAGCTCGACGGTCACGCGCACCGGAATGTCGGCGATCAGGTCGATTCTGCTGTTCGAAACCCCCAGAGGGCCTCTGGAGGCAAGGGGCGTGAACTCCGCCGGGTGCACGTCGACCACGGGGGTCGGCTGTTGCGCCCCTCTGGGAGCGGAAGGCGGCGCGGCAGGCGCGCCAAATCCGGACGGCGGAGGGGGAAACGCTCCGCTGCTCCTGGCGGGAGCGGGCGAGGGAGCGGCGGCGGGGGCAGAAGCGGGCATCGGTGAAGAAGGCGCGGGGCTGTGCTCGTTCATGACGCCGCGAATAGCGCCGGCCAGGTTCAGGGCGGAGTCCAGAGGCAGTGCGGCCCAGACGGGGAATGGCTCCAACCCCTCGATTTCCACGCTCGAGACGGTGGCCCATATTTTCCCCTCGGCTCCCCGGTCGGGGAAGGGCAGCCAGTCATTTTCCTGCAGCGCCGAGTTCGTGTTTTCCGGCATCAGCCGCCGCCCTCCGAGAAGGCCGCCGCTCAGGCTGGTAAAGGTGGAACCGAGGACCTGACTCAAGCCCTCCTGCGCCGCGTTCAGATAAAGCTCGCTGGCTTCATCGGGCAGATCCTTTCCTTCTCCGCCCATCATCAGATCGGCCAGGGTCAGCGCCCCCCGAAGGTCAACAACGAAGACCAGAGGCATGTTGTCGAAACCGCCAAAGGTCGCGCGGAACACGAAGGGGTTTTCCGCAAAGCGGGATTTGAATTCCGCCTGCATGATGGCCGACGTTTCCCCGACGGAAGCGTTGACGTCCTTTCCCGCCAGCATCCCGAAGACGCTGCTTTCCGAGCTGGAAAAAACGGACGCGACCTCCTCCAGAATCTGGGCATCTTCCATGGAAAGATCCGAAGATGCCGGAGGCGTAAAAGATCCTCCGGAAAGGAGCGCGTTTATTTCATCCTGGCTAAGCAGTTCATCCATCAGTGTAGTCCTCCTCCGGCTTCAGTCGATTCTTCCGCCGCATTCACGTCCACGTCGATCTTTCCCGTAATCTCAGCCGCAAGGTATCCCTCCACCGTACCCGGTTTCGCCCTGAAGCGAACGTAATTCCCGACACGAACGTCCACGTCGCTGCCGACCCCCTCGTCAAGCCGGATAACGTCTCCGACCTCGAGGGAACAGATATCGGCCAGGCTCAGTACAGTATGTCCCAGCTCCAGCGCCATCGGGATCTTCACCCCGTTAAGCGCCTTTACGAGGTTTTCTCTCACGCTCTCGTCGCTTTTACGGCTTGTGGAAACGAACCACTGCTGAGAAGAAAGTTTATCGATAACAGGTTCCATGAGGAAGTAGGGAATGCACAGGCTGATCATTCCCTCGACCTCACCGACCTTCAGTTTCATGATTACAAGAAGCACCATGTCTCTCGGAGGGCAAATCTGGACGAAGAAGGGGTTGCTCTCCATGCTTTCAAAGCGGAAGCGCACGTCCACCACGGTGCTCCAGCTCTCTTCCAGAAGCTCAAGCATCCGCATCAGAACGCGCTCCGTAACCGTTTTTTCTATATCCGTCAATTCTCTGGCCTTGCCGGAAAATTCGCCCTTGCCGCCCAGGAGCCTGTCGATAATCGCGAAAACGAGGTTCGGGTTTATCTCGATCAGCGCATTGCCGTTGAAGGGGTACATCTCCAGAGTGCCGATCACCGTCGGCTGAACGAGCGAGTTGACGAACTCCTCATACGCAAGCTGATCCACGGAGGCCACTTCGGCCGAAACCATGGAGCGGATAAGCGTCGACATAACGGTCGTAAGCTGACGGGCAAAGGCTTCGTGTATCATTTGTATGGCGCGAAGCTGATCTTTGCTGAATTTGTCGGGACGTTTAAAGTCGTAAACCTTGATCTTGTACTCGCCGGAATCCCGCGTCATGGAATCGAGATCCATTGAACCGCTGGTAAGCGCGCTCAACAGAGAATCAATTTCACTCTGGGACAACACATCGGGGGTCAAGAATCCTCACCTGCCTTAGTTATTACGAAGACTGACTCAAAAGCCGCCAAAGCTCACTGCAAAACAAACGTCTCGAACAAAACCCGCACGACGGGAACCTCACCGCCGATCTCCGGCAACTGGGCGTTCAGGGATTTTTTAATTTCCTCCGCAAACTGCAAAGTCCCTTCGGCGCTGGTAAGATCTTCGTAAACCTTGTCCTTGACGATCAGAAGGATCTCATTTTTTATCCTCAGAAGCCATCCCGCCATATTGACAGTCTCCGCCGCCCTGACGTTCAGAGTTTCGAGCGCTACGGTAAAGCTGACGACATGTCTGCCCGATCCTGCCAGATTGCTGGTAAACTCTCCCACCGAGACGATCGGTCCGGGGTTCGCCACTCTTTTGCCGTTGGACGCAGCCACGTCGCTCGACGCCATGGAACGCCCCATGACCAAACCGCCCCCGAAACCGACGCCGAACATGACCAGCCCCACGATGATAAAAATAATGATCCTTTTCATGCCAGGTCAGCCCCTTCTATTGTTTCGGATACTGCGACAAAAATACAAGTTCCACCCGACGATTCAAAGCCCTGTGCTCGGGAGAGTCGTTGGGCACCACCGGATGGGTGGAGGCGTAACCCACCGCCTGAAGTT
>JAISSA010000298.1 GCA_031273365.1 Synergistaceae bacterium | reverse complement strand
ATGTCCGCCGCGACGCTCGCCTGCGCAAAGACCGGATGTGGAAGAGAACCGCTGCCGAGTACGACTTTATCGGTTGGGGCGGACCCGTCCCCCTGCCCTTTGAAGGTAATGACATTCCCGCCCTCTTGAACGGCCGTGACGGTCAGCCTGGACTTGGGAAAAAGCCTTCTCGTCCCGATAGGGTCCCTGCCCGCCGCGTCTGATGCCCCCCCGCATAAAACACCCCACAGCAGCGCCGCGATAAAGATACCGAAAACCCGTTTGTAGCTTCTTGCCTTCATACCCCACACACCTTTCTTATCGAATAATATAGTGGACACACTCGCCCCCTCCCCCCCTCTCAGGGAGATTCGACACCGTATCGCAAACGCGACGCTCTGAATACGGCGCTATCTTATCAGCGCGTCGGCGGACTGTCTTAGAAAAAGAGTATACATCCTAGATTTTGCGGACGCAACGCGGGAAAAGTGCCCGTCACTTTTCGTAGAGCGACGCGAGGCAGGCGTCGCTGAGGGCTTGAAGACTCGATATCTCGCCGTCTTGGGGCAACCCGGAGACGGCGTAGGCCAGGGGCAGCTCCGTGCAGGCCGTCACCGTCAAGGTGTCTTCCCGCTCCCGGAGGTCCTCGATGACCCGGCGCAAGACCGCCCCCGCCTCCGGCATTTTCCCCGCCTTGACGAGGGTCAGGCTTTCCTGGACGCGCTCTTGTTCCGCGTCCGAGGGGTCCAGAAACCGATAGCCTACCCGGCGCGCGTAGTCGGCGTAAATCCCGCTTCGGCGCGTTCCCGAGGTGGAAAGAAGCCACGCGCCCCTCGGGCTTTTTTCCGACGCCGCCCGGACCGTCGCCTCGACGATGTGGACGAGGGGCACGGCCAGCTCCCGCTTGAAGCGGTCGATAAAGACGTGGGCCGTGTTGCAGGGGACGGCCAAGATGTCCGCGCCCCACTCGATCAAACGTTCCAATCCGCGGCGCAACGGAGGCGTCGGGTCGTCCCCCAGTCCCAATGTCGCCTGAGTGCGGTCGGGAATGGACGGGTCCGATAGGACGAGAATCCGTGGGTGCTCCTGGTCGCGTCGCGCCGGAGCGTCCCGCGCCAAAAGCCTCAAAAACTCCGCCGTCGCGGCCGGCCCCATACCCCCCAAAACACCCAAAGTCTTCTCCGGCGGTAAACGCATCTCGTCGCCCTCCCTTTTAATATTGTCTTTTAATGTCGTGCGTGAGGTCATGGTTCGTGACGACACTGTACAGAGTTTCTCCCTTTTTTTCAAGTTTCGCGCAAAAATCGCGAAAAGATGCCGGGATGTACCGTTGCCCGATTGGGGGGAACAACCCAAGCCGCGCGCCGAAACTGAGATATACTAGTAGAGGAGGTGTTGAAGATGAGCAAAGGAGCTTTAAATAAAACCCGGAGGGCCTTGCTTCTTGGAAACGAAGCGATAGCGCAAGCGGTGGTGGCCGCGGGGTGCCAGGTTGCGTCCGCTTACCCCGGCACCCCCTCTTCGGAGATCCTGCCCGCCATCGCCGCCTGCGCGGACAGGATCGGCGCGCCGACGGTGACGGAATGGGGGGCCAACGAGAAGGTGGCCTTCGAGATGGCGTTCACCGCGACGTTCACGGGGGCGCGGGCTTGCGCCGCGATGAAGCAGGTGGGGCTGAACGTCGCCGCCGACCCGTTCATGAGCGGGGCCCTTTTTCAGCTCAAGGGAGGCATGCTCCTGATCTCCGCCGACGATCCGGGACCCCATAGCTCTCAGAACGAGCAGGACAGCCGTTTCTTCGCCATGTTCGCAAAAGCGCCCTGTCTGGATCCGTCGGACGCCCTAGAGGCCGCCGCCATGGTCAAAGACGCCTACGCGCTCTCGGAAAAACACGGCGTCATCGTCATGTTGCGCCCGACGACCCGTGTCGCCCACTGCCGTCAGTCTATCGAGGTCGTGGAGAGCTTCGAGCCGGGGGCTCCCGTCAAGTTCGAGCGGGACCCCAACCGATGGACGCAGCTTCCCGCTCTCGTGCGCGTCGCGCACCCGCGGCACAACGCCAGGATAACCGCGATCCGCGAGGAGTTCGAGGCGGACTGGAGCGCGTATAATTACGAACTGCCCGCCAAGGGAAAGGCGAAACTGGGCGTCATTGCGGGAGGAGTCTCTTTTTCCATGCTCTGCGACCTCATAAAAGAGTGGGGGAGGGAGGACATCGCCATCCTGAAGATCGGAACGCCCTACCCTCTCCCCAACAGGTTGGCGGAGGACTTCATCGCCCGGCACGAAAAGGTCCTGGTTCTGGAGGAGACCTATCCCGTCATCGAGATGCAGCTCACGAACCGCGCGAGGGTGAACGGGCGATGGAACGACGTCGTCCCCAGCGCCAGCGAGCTTCTGCCCGAGGTGATCGAGAAAATCGTCCTCTCCCAACTGGGGGAAACGCCTTCGAAACCGGACACGTCCCAGCTCTCGGCCGCCGTGGACGAGCTGCGCCTGATTCCGCGCAAGCCGCAGCTCTGCGCGGGCTGCCCGCACCGCGGCAGTTTTTTCTCCATTCGCAAGGCGATCCCGAGCGCGATCAATCCCTCGGACATCGGCTGTTATACCCTGGGCATCAACCAGAAGGGCCTGGATACGAGTCTTTGCATGGGAGGGGCCGTCACCACGTCGTCGGGCCTCTACATGGCCCACAAGGCCACGGGCCAGGAACGCCCGATCGTGGCGACCCTCGGGGACTCCACCTTTTTTCACATGGGCGTGCCCGGCCTGCTCTCTGCCGTGTACAATAGACACGCCTTCGTCCTTTGCGTTCTGGACAACAGCGTCACCGCTATGACGGGGGGGCAATCCCACCCCGGCATAGGAGACAAGCCCCGCAAAAACGATCGGGGCGTCGCGATGGATATCGAAACCACGGCTCGCGGATGCGGCGTGACGTTCGTCGAAACCGTGGAGCCCTACGACATCGACGCGGGAGTGAACGCCGTCAAACGCGCGTGGGAGTACGCGAAGAACAACGAAACTCCCGCCCTCGTCATCTACAGGCACCCCTGCATGTTGCTGCGCGTCCCCCAGGAAAGCGTTCCCGTGACCGTGGAGAAGGGCAAATGCGTCGGCTGCCGATATTGCGTCGACTACTTCGGCTGTCCGGGGCTGTCGTTCGACGACGGGGCGAAAAAGACCTCTATCGACGCCCGCTATTGCGTGTCCTGCGGCGTGTGCAAGGACGTATGCCCTCATGGCGCCATCGTCGGGCGGCCCGCGGAAAACCAGCGAGTTTTGTGAGTTTTTTGTGAGTTTTGATCGAGGAGGCGCGTCGAAATGCAATACATTATCGTAGGTATAGGCGGACAGGGCATTCTTTTTACCAGCAGGGTGCTGGGCAGGATCGCGATCGACAAAGGGCTCTCCGTCGTGGGCAGCGAGGTGCACGGCATGGCGCAGCGAGGGGGGTCGGTCATCAGCCACTTCAAGGTGGGCGACTATAAAGGGCCGCTGGTCACGGAGGGACACGCGGACGTGGTGATGGCCTTCGACCAAAACGAGGGGATCCGCAACCTCGGATTCTTGAGAGAAGGCGGCACGTTTCTGGTCAACGCCGGCGATCCTCGGGCCTTCGAAAACGAGCGCCTCGCGAAATACCTGATCGACAGAAAAATCGACGCCTGCAAATTCGCGGGCTACGACATCCTGAACCGTCACATGGACGGGAACGCCCTTTTCCTCAACGTCCTGATTCTAGGCGCGGCCAGCGGCATGAAGATCCAGGGGTTCGAAAAGGACAACGTGCTGGCGGCTTTGAAGGACCTAGCGCCGCCCAAGCACCTAGAGGCGAACCTCAAAGTGTTCGAATTGGGAATGAAAGCGGTCACCCGATAACATGGCGTCGGTCCGAAAGGGGAGCGTTTTTCGAAAACGAGGGAGCATGAGAGCGCGGGCTTTTACGTTGGTCGAAGTTCTGGCGGTCGCGGTCCTTCTTTCCCTTTTTGCCGGCACGTTCGGCCTGGTCCGAAGCGCGTTCGAAAACGCCGACGGGCTGCCCCAACAAGAAGCTCTGAAGCTGAGCCGCTGGCTGACCAACATCATGACGATCTCCAACCGGTCCGGGCGTTCTTTCACGCTGCGCTGCCCTTCCAACGCGTCGCAGGGCTTCATCGAGGCGGTGTGGCAGAACCCGCTGCGCCAAGAATTCTATACTTCCCTTTATGGCTGCAGCTTCATCCGAGACCGGAGTGCCGTGGCCGCCAGCCTTTACTCCCCTCAATGGAATTCTCTCCTCCCGGCGATCACCATCAAGGTGAGCCGCGGGCGCGCCCAGCACTACGTGATCGTCTCTCAGCACGGCAGGGTGCGGACGACGCCCCGGCTCTGACGCGGTTCAAGTGGCCTCCTGTTTTTCTAAAGCTCCATCGAGGCCACCGTTTCGACGTGGACGGTTTGGGGAAACATATCGAACGCCCGGAGAGCCTTCAGACGATACCCGCCTTCCCCTAAAATTTTCGCGTCCCGCGCCAAAGTCGAGGGGTTGCAGGAAACGTAGAGAACGCGTTTCGGTCCGAACTCCAGAATTTTGTCCAGCACGGAACGTTCGCAGCCGCTTCGGGGCGGGTCCAGCACGACCAGATCGTACCCGCCCGGCAGGTTTGTCATGACGTCCTCCGCTCTGCCCTTCAGACTCCGGACGTTGGTTATGCCGTTGTCTTTCATGTTCCGCTCCATCAGGTCGACGGCGCTTCCCCACTCCTCCACCGCGGTCACCGAGTTCGACCGCGCGAGGTAACAGGTCAGGGCTCCCACTCCGCTGTAGAGCTCCAGGGCGTTTTCGCCTTGGGCTCGTTCCCGCGCGTAACGATAAAGCCGGGCCGCCTGGTCGGTATTGACCTGAAAAAACGACGACGTGTCGTAGCGGAGCGTCCACTCGTCGAGGCGTTCGCTAATGAGACCGTCCCCCTTGATCGCTTCGGTCCGATCTCCAAGGATGACGTTGCCGGGTCTGGAGTTGTGGTTCAGCGTCAGGGTCGGCATTCGCGTCGCGGCGTCTCGCAGCGGTCGGTACAACCTGGCGATGCTCTTCATGTTTCGGGCGTTCAATCGCCCGTTGACCACGAGGGAGACCAAGGTCTCTCCCGTGTGGAGCCCCGACCTCAGAACCACGTGACGCAGAGCCCCCGCGTGCTCCCGCTCGTCGTAGACGCTCAGATCCAACCCAGGCAGCTCTCTCTGTATGACGGAGAAAAGCCCGTTCAGCGGAGCGGCGTTCACGGGGCACGCCTCCAGACGCGCCAAACGATGACTGTCCGCTTCGTAAAAGCCCGCCACAGGCTTCCCCTTGATCTTACGAACGGGAAACGAGGCCTTGTTGCGGTATCCCCACTGCCGCGGGCTGGGCTCGCATTCGAAATCGGGAAGCCCTCGAAGATCGAACCCCCCGATGCGCGACAGGGCGTCTTTCACGATGTCGGCCTTGACCTCCAACTGGAGTCGATAAGACGCGTGCTGGAGCTGACAGCCCCCGCAGGTCCCGAAAACGGAACAGGCCGGCACGACCCTGCCGGCGCTGGCTTGTTTCACGCGAACGAGGCGAGCGAGCGAGAAGTCCCTCTTGCGCCTGACGACCTCCGCCTCCACTACCTCCCCCGGCAAAGCTCCCTCGACGAAAACGACGCCTTCGTCGGTACGCGCGATGCCGCTGCCGTCGCTGGACATTTTCCCAACGACCAGTTCCACCAGCGCGGCGGCGCTCCGGTCCAACGGTTTCGATGATTCCACAATACGTCCCATGATGCCCCTTTCATTGCCGCGTACGTCGCGGCAACCCTTCGACATTATCCCACATGTTCTTATAAATTCCCGTGCCTATGCGAGAATAGTGTATTTAAAAAAAGAAGCCTCGAATGTTGCGCGGCGCGCAAAATTGAGCCAGTCGCATGGAAATCGGCATACAAAAGGGGTCCATTAAATTACTTATGAAGCCTTTATATAACAAGTCTTTAGGGTATGTGTAAATGTTTTGGGCAGTGGATCTATTTCTCATGCCTCTCAACATTCCAGGGGGGCAAGTGAGACCGAACGGGCTCCGCCCTCCTGGGCTTGAACATTTACGAAGCTATTTTATCCTGAAACTACG
>JAISSA010000210.1 GCA_031273365.1 Synergistaceae bacterium | reverse complement strand
CCAAACCGCGGGGCTCTGCCCCACACCCCGCAGGGGATTTTTCCCAGTCCCCTGACCCCGTTAATTTTTCTCGGTTCCTGTTGACATTGCTTCTCTTTCTACCGGTTCTACCGGGCACTTCTCTTTCTAATTATGAACAATGCCTGCCGTTTACGGCAGCATCTTTGACGGATTCAATATGTTGTTGGGGTCGAAGGCCCTTTTGACTCTTTTCATGAGGGCCCTTTGCGCCTCGTTCAGAAATATGTCCGTGTATTCCTTTCTTTTCAGCCCCGTCCCGTGCTCGCCGGAGAGCGTCCCCCCGAGATCGTTCACGCAGGCGTACAGCTCGCGCCTCAACGGGACGGCAAGCTCGTGAAGATCTTCCTCCGGGGCGATCCCGTCGGGGAAGATCGTGATGTGGATGTTGCCGTCCGCGATGTGCCCGTAGGCGTTGTACGTGGCTCTGTGGCGCTCCGTTATGCGCGGCAGGCGCGTCAGAAACGCCGCGACGGCGCTCGTCGGGACGACGATGTCTTCCTTGGAAAGGACGGGCATGGAATACGTCCACTCCTCCGCGGCGACGTATTTCCTTATCCGCCACACCCTGTCTCTCGCGTTCCTGTCCTCGGCGACGAACACCTCGAGCGCGCCGTTCCTGACGCAGAGGTCGCCTGTTTTCTCCACGTCGCCCCAGAGCTGACGGCGATCCATGCCGTCCATCTGGATGATGAGCTGAGCGGCGGCGTCGCTGTGCGGGATGCGAAGGCTCGTGTACCTCTCGACGTTCAGGATGGAATTTCTGTCCATGAACTCGACCGACGACGGAACGACCCCACCCTCCGTCGTGACGAGGGAGACCAGCTTCACGGCGGCCTCGAGGCTCGGCATGGGCACGAGAAGATCCGTAACGCGCTTCGGCAGAGGGATGAGGTTGAGTATTATCTTCGTCACCACGGCCAGCGTGCCCTCGGAGCCCACCAGCAGGTGGACGAAGTCGTAGCCGGTCACGTCCTTGCGCCTCCTGCCCCCGAAGGTCACGACGCTGCCGTCCGGCAGCACGGCCTCCAGACCCAGAACGTGCGCGCCCGTGGCGCCGTATTTGATGACCTTGTTGCCCCCCGCGTTTTCCGCCACGTTGCCGCCGATGAACGATATGTCCCCGCTGCAGGGGTCGCCCGCGTAGAAGAGGCCGCTGTTTCTCGCGGCCTTCGTGACGTCCGCGGTCACCACCCCAGGCTCCGTCGTGAGGGTCCTGTTCTCCCGGTCGACCTCGAGGATGGCGTTCATCCGCTCCATCGAGAGAACGATCCCCCCGCAGGCGGGCACCGCGCCGCCCGAAAGCCCCGTGCCCGCACCTCTCGGGGTGACGGGAATCCGGTGCTCGTTCGCGTACCTCAGGACCGCCGACACCTGAGCGGTATCTTCCGGAAAACACACGGCCTCGGCCGCGTACTCCCTCTCGAAACGGGGTATCGTCTCGTCGACCGAGTACGCCAGGCACTTCTCTCTGTCGGTCGTGACGCCCGACCGGCCAAGGAGCGCGACGAGGTCCTCGACGACTTTTTCGCTCACCGGCGAGTACACTGAGCTCCCCATTACGTTCTCCATCACGTTCGGCTCCTTTTCGCCGATTCAAGCTTTCCCGATTCAAGCTTTCTCGATTCAATTTTTTCTATCAGTTTCGGAAGGACTTCATAGAGGTCGCCGCATATCGCCACGTCCGAGACGCTGAAGATCTGCGCCTCCGGGTCTCTGTTGACGGAGACGATCTTTTCGGCCGTCTGCATTCCGGCCAGGTGCTGCACCGCGCCGGAGATGCCCAGCGCGATGTACACCCTGGGCGAGACGATGCATCCGGAAAGGCCGACCTGATGGGGGTAGCCGATCCACTTCATCTCGACGACGGGACGCGAGGCCCCTATCCCCGCGCCCAAAAGCGACGAGAGCTTCGACAGCAGCTCGAAACCCTCGGGCCTGCGAAGTCCTTTCCCTCCGGAGACGATGACTTCCCTGTCCTGAAGGGTTCCTTCGTCCTCAGCGAACCGGCTGAATTTTACGGTCCGGACGGTCCCTTTTTGCAAATTTTCCTTTAAATACTCCGGCAGATCCGGCGTCACGACCGAGACGTTCCTTCCCGGCGTCGGTTTGGGGACCCCGAACGCCTTCGGCCTCACGGTGGCCATCTGCGGCCTGTGGTCGGGAGTTTTGATGGTCGCCATGATGTTTCCGCCCGTCGCCGGGCGCGTTTGCAGCAGCAGGCCGCTCTCCCGCTCAATCGACAGCCCGGTGCAGTCGGCGGTGAGGCCCGTTCCCAGAAGAGCCGCCGCATAGGGCATGACGGAACGCCCGAAGGCCGTGGCGGGCGCAAGGATGATCTGAGGCCGGCCGGCTTTCGCGAGGTGAACGAGTATCTTCGCGCAGGCGGCGCGGTCGAACGGCAGAAATTCGGCACTCACGACCCATACGCGGTCGGCGCCGTAAGGGCCCGCCTCCCCGGGGTCCGCCCTGTCGGCGGTCCTCCCGTCGAGGGTCAGAAGAACGGTCACGCCGTGCGGGCGGCCGGTGGAGGACGCAAGCGCATCCGCCAGCTCACGTGCCCTGCCGGAGAGCTCGAAAACGGCGGGGATCAGAGTTCCATCCGCCCCCGCCTCGCCGAGAACCCATACCTCGTCGACAAACTTTGGCTGAGACATAGCGACCCCCCTTACAGCGCGCAGTCCGACAGGATCTCGACGATCCTGTTCAGGCCGGCCTCGAGTTCCTCGTCGTGTTTCGCGAGGAATTTTTCCGCGGCCCTCGTAATTTTGGGCCGATCGATCCTGACGACCCTCGTCGGCGACGCCTCGAGGCCGACTTCGCCCGGATCGAGGGAAAGGCTCTCCGCCGTGACGACCTCCGGCTCCTGCGAGTACGCTCTTTTCTTGCCGGCCAGCGTCGACAGCGGAGGGACGTTGATGTCGCTCAGAACCGTCGCCACACAGGGAAGCTGCACCCTCTGCGTCAGTATCCCCTCCTCGAGGGTGCAGTCGACCTCTATTGCGGGTTCGTCCCCGACCCTCTCCAGCCGGGTGACGCGAGTTTCGATCGGAATGCCCAGGAGCGCGGCGACCTCGGGGCCGACCTGTCCCGTCTCGCCATCCGTGGATTTTTCACCGGCGAGGATCAGGTCAGCGCCGATTTTCTCGAGCATCGCGACGAGGACCTTCGACGTTGCCCAGGTGTCGCTTCCGGCGAACGCCCTGTCCGTCGCCAGGACCACCCTGTCGGCCCCGAGCGAAAGCCCCTCGCGGAGCGACTCCTCGGCCTGGGGCGGCCCCATGGAGAGAATCGTCACGGTGTCGCCGTCCTTCCGGATTTGCATGGCGGCCTCCAGGGCGTTCAAATCGAGGGGGTCCACGATGCCCCCCGCGCCGTCGCGGATCATCGTCCCCCGCTCGGGGTCCATCTTCACCTCGTCCGTGTCGGGAACCTGCTTCATAAGTACGGCTATACGCATGTGTTACCTCATGAGGGCGACGGGGCCCATGGTGAATATCGGAAAAAAGGTAATCAGCAGCAGGCACACGAGCATGGCCGCCAGAAACGGGACCGCCGCCCTCGCGATGCGTTCGATGCCGACGCCGGAGATCGCGGTCGCCACGAAAAGATTGGCTCCATAAGGCGGCGTCACGAACCCGATCGCCAGCGCCGTCGTCATGACGACCCCGAAATGGACCGGGTTCATGCCCATCGACCTGACGATGGGCAGAAACACCGGCGTCAGAATCAGACACGACGAAATATTGTCCACAAACAGCCCCACAAGGAGCAAAAACAGCAGGATGACGCACATCAGCACGAAATTGTTCGTGACGACGCCCGTAAGGAACAGCGCCGCCTTCGTGGGAATCTGCTCCATCGCCAGGTAGGACGCGAAGGCCATGGAAAACCCGATCGCGAACCCCGTCAGCCCGTTCAGGTCGGCGGTGGAGCGGACGGAATCGATAAAGGTCTTCCAGCTCAGCTCTCTGTAAACGAACGCGCCGATGATCAGCGAGTAGACGATCCCCACCACCGCCGCCTCCGTGGGGGTGAAGACGCCGCCATAGATGCCGCCCAGGATGATCACCGGCGTAATCAGCGCCCAGATTGAGTCCTTCATGACGGGCCAGAACTTCATGCCGGCGCCGGATGTGCCCCTGTAGCCGCGTTTTTCGGAAATGACGTAGCAGACGGCCATAAGCGCGAGCCCGATCATGATGCCGGGGACGATGCCCGCGATGAACAGCTCGCCGACGGACGCGGACGCCACGACGCCGTAGATGACGAAGGGAATGCTGGGGGGGATGATGACGCCTATCGTGCCGGCCGTCGCCGTCAGGCCCGTGGCGAAATCTTTGTCGTAACCGCGTTTTTCCATCTCGGGCAGCATGATGGTCCCCATCGCGGACACGGTGGCGGGCCCGGAGCCGGAGATGGCCGCGAAGAACATGCAGGCCGCCACCGTGGCCATGCCCACGCCGCCGGTTATCCTGCCGACCAGCAGGTCGCACGCGTTGACGATGCGCCGGGCGATGCCCCCCACGGCCATCAGGTTCCCCGCCAGCATGAAAAAGGGAATCGCCATCAGCGGAAAGGAGTCCAGGCCGGCGAAGGCGTTCTGATTGACCATGATCGTCGGAATATTGGTGGTGAGTCCGAGGGTGACGACGGTCGCGAGCCCCAGAGAAACGCCGATCGGGACGGACAGCGACACGCATCCGAAAAGAACGGCAAACAAAATCGCGATGTTCACTTCGCCTGTCCTCCTGCTTTCGGTTTCAGAATAAAATCCTTCACGGTATTTTCTATCAGACGCACGGCCATCAGCGTGCAGCCGACGGGCACGGCGAGGTGCGGGTACACCATCGACACCTGCAGCGCCGAGGATTTCTGGCCGAACTGACCGACCTTCATCACCAGGTAAAAGCCCTGCAGGGCGATGAACGACGCAAAACCCACGCCGACCGCCGTCACGGCAAGCTCCAGAATATTCTGAGCCGTCTTCCCCATCTTTTGCTTCAGCATCATGATGCGAAGGTGGGTCCTGTTTCTGGCGGAGTAACTGACGCCGATCCAGATTTGCCAGATGAACAGATAACGGGCCAGTTCATCCGACCAGGAGAGGGGGTCGCCGACGACGTAACGCATGATGATCTGGACAAAGACCAGCGCCACGCTGAATATCAGCGAGGGGATCAGAAAAATTTCCTCCAGATGATCCCACACCCAGCATTGGCAGCCTCCTCCGCGGATTCCCTTATTTACCATATACGTCGTTGACGGCCTTTGCGGCCGCCAGAATTTCCGGGCCGACCGCGCCGGCCAGGCCGTCCAGCACCGGGGCGGTCGCCTGTTTCCACGCCGCGCGCTCCTCCTCCGACAGGTGATTGACCTGAACGCCGGACGCCTCGATGAGTTTGATGAACTCTTCCTCCATCTCCGTGTTCAGCCTTCTCTGGTTCGTGAGGGCGTAGAGGGAACCGTCTCTGACGACCTGCAGCAGGTCCTCCGGAAGGCTTTGCAGGAACGCCTCGGAGAACACGTAGGCGTTCGCGGCGTAGCAGTGCTCGGTGAAGGTGTAGTACTTCAGGACCTCGTAGACTTTGGCGGTGTAGGTCAGCACGACGCCGTTGTCCTGTCCGTCGACCGTCCCCTGCTGGAGGGCGGTGTACAGCTCGTTGAAGGCCATGGGGGTTCCGTTGGCGCCGAGAGCCTTCATGGTGTTGATGTACACCGGCGCCTCCATGACGCGAATTTTGAGGCCCTTCATGTCCTCCATGGTTTTAATGGGCCTGACGTTGTTGGAGATGTTGCGGAAAGCGTTTTCGCCGTAGCCCAGCACCCTCATGCCGACCTTCGGCAAATTTCCCGCGAGCAGGGCCCCGAACTCTCCGTCGAGGGCGGCGTAGGCCGTTTCCTTGTTTTTAAAAAGGAAGGGAGCGTCGACGATGCTGAAGCCCGGCGCGAAGTTCGCCAGCACGGAAAGAGGCCCGAAGTTCGCCTGCAGGGTGTTGACCTGCAGGGATTCGTACATCTGCCGGTCCCCGCCCAGAACGGAATTGCAGTAAATCTCCACCGCGATCCTGCCGTTGGATTTTTCCTCCACGTAAGGCTTGAAATACTCGATCATCGAAATGCCGCTGGCGGAGTCCTCCTGAACGGTAGCGCCGAATTTCAGGGTGAACTCCGCCGCCTCTGCGCCGCCGGCCGAAAAAATCAGCGCCACCACAAAACACGCCGTCAGAAACCTTTTTGCCCTCGTAATATTCACCATCATATAATTCCTCCCCCGGATCGTTGTCTTCCGCCCTTCAAAGTCGAGGGCCCCATGCTCTTACCGCCCCTCGCCCTTCGGATAACGGTGCGCTCTATTGTACCAAATTTTATTTTGAGGATTATATTGTACCAAATTTTTCATCCTGCGTCGCGCTTTTTAATCTTCTAATTCAGATCTTCCAAACTCAGGGCTTCTAATTCAGATAACTTCATTCTCAAATAATTTCTCCCCTATAAGTCTTCTCGAATAAGTCCTTGACAGGAATTTTGGTTTACTGTAGCATCTAATTCCATCATTATGTAGCGTCGAACTAAACTTTAAGAAGCGACAGGGAAGGGGAGGAAGCGCGTTTGCTGAAGTACATTGTCCGAAGGGTTCTTCTGCTGGTTCCGGTGATTCTGTGCGTGACGGCCGTTCTCTTCACGATCCTCCACTTCACGCCGGGCGATCCGGCCCATATCGCGCTGGGGCAGGAGGCGACCCGCGAGGCCATTGCGGCGTTCCGGGCGGAGCATGGCCTGGACGACCCCTTCGTCGTGCAGTTGGGGCGGTATATTTACAGGGCCGTGGTTCACGCCGACCTCGGATATTCTTACATCATGAAGAGCCCCGTCTCCTACGAGCTTTCAACGCGCATCCCGACGACGATGAAACTGGCCTTCTGGGCCGTCGCGTTCAGCACTCTGGTGGGAATTCCTCTCGGCGTCATCTGCGCCGTGCGCCAATACTCGTTTCTCGACAGCCTCACGACGCTCGTCACGCTTCTGGGCGTCTCCATGCCCACGTTCTGGACGGGGTTGCTCCTCATCCTGGCCTTCTCCGTGCACCTCGAATGGCTGCCCTCCATGGGCTTCAGCACCCCGAGCGAGATGGTCCTGCCGGTGGTGACGCTCTCCGGCTCGACGATCGCCATCATCGCCCGCATCACGCGCTCCAGCATGCTGGAGGTCATTCGGACGGACTACGTTCGCACCGCCCGGGCCAAAGGGCAGAAGGAACGCGTCGTCATCCTGCGTCACGCGCTTCCCAACGCCATGATTCCGATCCTGACCATCATCAGTATGCAGTTCGGACTGCTTCTCGGGGGCTCCCTCATCACGGAGGCGATCTTCTCCATCTCCGGGGTGGGCCGGCTGATGATCGAGGCCATCAACATGCGCGACTACCCGATCATCCAGGGGGGCGTCCTTTTCATCTCCGTCGCGTTCTGCCTCGTGAACCTCGCGGTCGATATTCTTTACGCCTTCGTCGATCCCCGGATTCACGTGAAGTAGAGGATTACGGGGGGAATTCCATGGATAAGATCAGCGTACAAAACGGCGTCAGCGCAAAAAGCGGTTTCGTAAAAGGCAACTCGATGTGGCGTTACACCTTCATCCGGCTGCGCAGGAACTATCTGGCCATGATCGGGCTCGCCGTGATTCTGGTTCTGATTCTCACGGCCGTCTTCGCGGAGCGGATCGCGCCCTACGGCTACGCGACCCAGGACTATATGATGATCCGCAAACCGCCCTCCGCAAAGCACCTTCTGGGCACGGACGAGTTTGGACGGGACGTGCTTTCACGTCTGATCTACGGCTCCCGCGTCTCCCTGCAGGTCGGGCTGATCGCCGTCTCCATCGCGCTTATCGCGGGCGGGGCGATCGGAGCCGTCGCCGGCTACTTCGGAGGCGTCGTCGACAACCTGCTGATGCGGATCATGGACGTGCAGCTCGCGATCCCCACGATTCTGCTCGCGATCGTCATCTCCTCCGCGCTGGGGCCCGGGCTCTTCAATCTGATGATCGCCGTCGGCATAACCGCCATTCCCCGCTTCGCCCGGCTGATGAGGGCCGCGGTGCTGTCCGTCAAAAACACCGAGTTCATCGAGGCGGCCCGCGCCATGGGAGCCAGCCACACGCGCATCATCCTGCTCTACATCATGCCGAACTGCATGGCGCCCCTGATCGTTCAGGCGACCATCAACGTCGCGAACGCCATTTTGTTCGCGGCCACCCTGAGTTTCCTTGGCCTCGGAGTCCAGCCGCCCTATCCGGAATGGGGCGGGATGCTCTCCGCCGCGCGTCCCTACCTCAGAAGCAACGCGTACCTGAGCATCTTTCCGGGACTGGCGATCATGATCACGATCGTCGCCCTGAACTGCATCGGCGACGGCCTGAGAGACGCCCTCGACCCCAGGCAGAAACGATAGGGGGAACGCAGACATGGCCGATCATCCGGTTACAGACCAAAAGCCCCTGCTCGACATCCGAAATCTTTTCGTGCGCTTCCACACGGACGCCGGACTCGTGCACGCGGTCAACGGCCTGAACCTGTCGCTTCGGAAGGGCCGGTCTCTCGGGTTCGTCGGAGAGACCGGCGCGGGAAAGACGACCACCGCCCTGGCCGCGCTCCAGTTGATCCAGTCGCCGCCGGGGGAGACGAGAGGCGAGATCTTTTTTGAGGGGCAGGACGTCATGAAGATGACGGAAGCGGAAAAACGCGCCCTTCGCGGCGGTAAGATCGCCATGATTTTTCAGGACCCCATGAGCTCCCTCAACCCCATCATGACCGTGGAGGAGCAGATTATGGAGATGGTCTCGCTTCACTCGACCCTGGCGAACGCGCGGGAGCGCGCGCGCGAAATGCTCACGCTCGTCGGAATCCGTCCCGAACGGGGGAAGGACTACCCGCACCAGCTCTCCGGCGGAATGCGCCAGAGGGTGGGGATCGCCATCGCCCTGGCCTGCGAGCCGAGCCTCCTGATCGCCGACGAGCCGACGACCGCGCTGGACGTGACGATTCAGGCCCAGGTGATCGACCTGATCAGGAAGCTCCAGAACGCGGTCCGCACCTCGCTGCTTCTGATCACGCACGACCTCGGCGTCGTCGCCGAAATCTGCGACGAGGTGGCGATCATGTACGCGGGGCGGCTGGTGGAGGCCGCGGACCTCCGAAAACTCTACAAAAGACCCCTGCATCCCTACACTCAGGGCCTGTTCGACGCCGTGCCCCGGCTGGACACCGCCCCGGGAGAGAAGCTCGCGGTGATTCCCGGCCTGACGCCGGACCCGACGAACCTCCCGAAGGGCTGCAGCTTTTCTCCCCGCTGCCCCAACGTCCGCGACGTCTGCCGCGAGAGGAGCTGCGGGATGACGGAGCACGAGCCCGGGCACTTCGTGGACTGCCATTTTCCGCTGGGAAGCCGGGGTGATGAAAAATGAGCTGGCAAATGAGCGACGGAGAAGTTTTTTCGGAGGCAGTTTTCCCGAAGGCAGTTCTTCTGGACATACGAAACCTGAAAAAGTACTTCCGCGTGCATCAGGGCATCCTGCACGCGGTCGACGACGTCTCGCTGACCATCCCCAAAGGGCGGACCCTCGGGCTTGTGGGGGAATCCGGCTGCGGAAAATCCACGCTGGGGCGGCTCGTTATCGGGCTTCTGGAGGTCACGGCGGGCGAGGTCTTCTTCAGGGGCTCGAACATCTTTGCCCTCGATGAAAAGGGGAAAAGCCGTTTTCGCCAGAACGCGCAGATCGTCTTTCAGGACCCCTTTTCGTCGCTGAACCCCCGGATGTCCGTCTTTCAGCTCATCGCGGAGCCCCTCCTGATCAACAGGGTCTGTCGCGGACGGAGGGAGGTGAGCGCCCGGGTTCGGGAGCTGATGGACACGGTGGGGCTGGCGGAGCGGCTCGTGACCTCGTTTCCTCACGAGCTCGACGGGGGGCGTCGGCAGCGTATCGGGGTCGCCCGCGCTCTGGCGCTCAACCCCGACTTCATCGTTCTGGACGAGCCCGTCTCGGCGCTGGACGTCTGCATTCAGGCCCAGATCCTGAACCTGCTCGGAGACCTGAAAAAGGAGTACGGCTACACCTATCTTTTCATCTCGCACAATTTAAGCGTCGTGCGCTACGTCTCGGACGAGGTCGCCGTGATGTACCTGGGGCAGATCGTCGAGCGGTCCGGCAACACGATTCTTTTTCAGGACCCCCTCCATCCCTACACCCAGGCCCTCCTGTCCGCGGTTCCCACGGTCGACCTGGACCGGAAGAAGAAGCGCGTTCTCCTGGAGGGCGACGTGCCCAGCCCGGTCGACCCGCCTCCGGGGTGCCGTTTCGCTCCGCGCTGTTTTCGGCGTCAGGAGCGCTGCACGCGGGAAAGCCCCCTCCTTCTGGAGGTCCGGCCTGGACACTTCGCCGCCTGTCATTTCGCGTAAACGAAAATACCGTAAAGGGAGGTTCATAATGGAATGAAAGGACTGTCGGAGGGTATCTGTCGCTCGGATGAAGGACCGGCCGATGATCTCAAAAAAATACTGGCGCAGAGGGTCCGGGAGCTTACGCCCGACGTCGTCGCCTGGCGGCACAGGATCCATGAGAACCCCGAGCTGAGCTTCGAGGAAAAGGAGACCTCCGCCCTGATAGAGGAGGTGCTGAGGGAATCCGGGATCGACGTCCTGCGCCGGATCGGCAGGAGCGGGACCGGGATTTGCGCCGACGTGAAGGGCACGGCCGGGGGGCCGGGCCGGTGCGTGGGGCTGAGGGCGGACATCGACGCGCTTCCCATACAGGAGCAGTCGGGGGTTCCCTACGCCTCGAAGAAGCCCGGAGTCTTTCACGGCTGCGGGCATGACTCCCACACCGCGATCCTGATGGGGACGGCGCGGCTGCTTGCCGGGCTTCGAGACCACTTTTCCGGCTGCGTCCGGTTCTTTTTTCAGCACGCGGAGGAGCAGCTGGGCGGCGCGTCCGAATTCATCGAGGCCGGAGCGATGGAAAACGTGGACGGCGTGATGGCTCTCCATGCCCTGCCGGACATCGAGGTGGGCGAGATAGGGGTTCGGGACGATTTCATGACCGCCGGGGTGGACCTCCTGAAGATCACCGTGGAGGGCAAACAGGCGCACGGCGGTTATCCTCACTACGGGGTGGACACGATCCTCGCGGCCTCGACCATCGTGACGACCCTGCAGACCCTGGGTTCCCGCGAGCTGGCCCCCACGGACTGCGCGCTCGTCACCTTCGGGCGCATCGAGGGAGGCATCTCAAACTCCTACATCGGCGGCCCCGTCGTTCTGGAGGGCTGCATCCGCTACCTCCGAAAGACGACTCAGGAGCTGTTTCACCGCCGGGTGCGCGAGATCGCGGAGCACGTCGGTCAGGGGTTGCGCGCGACCGTCGCCGTCGAAATAAAGCCGGAGATCATCCCGACCGCCGTGGACCGGAAGTGGGTGGATCGCGTGCGCCGGGCCGCGAGGGGCATCGAGTCCGTCAGGCGGGTCGTCGAGCTTCCTTCTCCGGCCATGGGCGGCGAGGATTACGCGTATTTCCTGGAGAAAGCGCCGGGGGCCCTCTTCCGCCTGGGCGTCCGCACTCCGGGGGGCCCCCACTGTCCGACCCACTCGATCAACTTCTACGTGGACGACGAGGCGATTCCCGTCGGCATGGAAGTCCTGAGCGCGGCGACGCTCGACGCCCTGATGTCGGAGGAATGACGTCGTGCTGAATCGGGATCGTTTCGGGAAGATGCTCGTTCTGCGTCATCGGACGTATGAGGCTTGAGCGGGTACGTAAAACAAATCATATAAGGAGTGATTGTCGTGAAAAATTTTCGGAAAGCGCTGTATGCAGTACTGGTTCTTGTAGCTCTGACGCCGGCCTGCGCTCTGGCGGCGGCGTTCGAAACGTTTACGCTGGGCCTGCCGGGCGACGCCCGGACTCTGGACCCCCAGCAGGCCGTGGATACCATGTCCTTTTCGGTCACAAAGCACATCAACGAGCCCCTTGTGACCGTGGACGGCAGGACGAAGCAGCTGGTTCCCGTTCTGGTCGAGCGCTGGGAGATTCTGGACCCCCGGACCTATAAGTTCTACCTCCGCAGGGGGGTCAAATTTCACAACGGCGAGCCCTTCACAGCCGATGACGTCGTGTTTTCTCTGAAGCGCGTCGCGGACCCCAAATCGGCCTACGCCAACTCCAGAGGCCGTTTTATCGACCTCGACGGGTTCGAGATCATCGACGACCACACGCTGATTGTGAGGACCGTGGGTCCGGTCGGCGGCTGGCTGGAATCCATGAAGCACCCCTACGCCAGCATCTATAACAGGAAGGCGGTGGAGGAAGGCGGGGAGGACTACTTCAGGAACCCCGTGGGCACTGGTCCGTTCAGGTTCAAAAGCTGGGTAAAGGGAGAGAGCATCGAGCTGACGGCCTTCGACGACTACTACGGCAAAAAGCCCAACTTCAAAAACTTCAACATCCGAATTCTGCCCGACGACAGCAGCCGCGTGATCGCTCTGGAGACGGGGAAAGTGGACATGATCTACGCCGTTCCCCCCAACGATCAGGACCGCCTGAACGCGCCGTCCTCCAAAGTGAAGGTCATCAAAGCGCCGGGACTCAACCTGATCTACCTCGGCATGAACACGCAGAAAAAGCCCCTGGACGACCCCCGCGTGCGGCTGGCCATCGACTGCGCGATCAATAAGGAGGCCTACGATCAGGTGGTGTATCAGGGCAACTCCAACCTTCCCCAGGGGCTGGTGGTGCCTCTGAGCACGTTCACGCCGAAAGAGCCCAAAATCTACCCCCACGATCCCGCCAGGGCCAGAGCGCTGCTCGCCGAGGCCGGCTATCCCGACGGAATCAGCCTCAAACTGTGGGTCACCAACCTCCAGGACCGCATTAACGGCGCGACCGTAATTCAGTCCATGCTGGCCGAGGTGGGAATCAAAGTGGAGATCGAGGCCTTCGAGTCCGGCGTCTTCGACGAGCGGGTCGGCGCTCGGGGACAGGACATGATCATCAGCACCTGGGGGATGCAGACGAACCGGGACGCGGGCCAGTTCTGGCTTCCGCTCTTCCACTCCAAAGCCATCGGCCCGACGAACTGGACGGTCCTGAGCGATCCGCAGGTCGATGAACTGATCGACAGGGCCAACTCCACCGTGGACGCTTCCGTGCGTACGGGCCTCCTCGAGCAGATATGGGAGAGGCTCGACGCGCTGCATCCGATGGTCGCCCTCTCCGTTCCCAACGAACTTTACGGCGCCAGAAAGGACCTGGTCGGTCTCGACGACCTCTACGACGGCCGCATCAACTACCTCGGCAACCTCTCGCTTCAGGAGTGATTCGATCGGGAAGAGAATGGGAGTTTCAGGGGGCGAGGGGACACGTCGCCCCCCTGAGCCTGATTTGGTTTGATTTGGTTTGGTTTGGTTTGGTTTGATTTAAATTTGACTTTTCACAGGCCTGCAATTTTGTCTGCGCTGTACGCGCTGATGGTGTATACTTAATCTGTGACGGTTTCCCTGTTGCGTCTTTTTTTCGGCGTGCCTTGACGGGGATGAGGTTCTGGTCGATAATATCTTCTCGCGTTCTCACGTTCAGTTGTGACCGCTCGTTTTTGGGGTGTAGCCAAGCGGCAAGGCAGCGGACTTTGGCTCCGCCATCGCTGGTTCGAATCCAGCCACCCCAGCCATTGAAAAAACTTACTGAGATTCCCGGAAGTGGCCCGTACAACTCCAACCCCTGCGCCGTCGGGGCAATACAGGAGTTGTAACTGTCATTCCATTATCGGGCCTTATGGGATAAAATCTACGGGTTAACCTTGGAACCGGCGGAAACGCAGGCAGGAGGAGAACCGTTCCGATGAAAATTAAATTTTCGGGTGTCAGCAAGGTCTTCAAGCCCGATATCGTTGCGTTGAAGGATGTCTACCTGGAGATCGCCAAAGGTGAGTTCGTCTATATCGTGGGGGCCACCGGCTCCGGCAAATCGACCCTGTTGCGTCTGATCACCCGTGAGGTCCTGCCCACCAGGGGAACGGTCATGGTTGGCGACGTGAACCTGCGTCGAATGCGAGCGAGCGATATCCCTTACTACCGCCGTGACGTGGGTCTGGTCGCACAGGATTTCAAGCTGATCCCTCACCTTACGGTCTACGAAAACGTGGCCTTCGTGATGGAGGCCATGTCCGTTCCCGCCAAAATGGTGGAGTACCGGGCCACCAGAGTGATCGAACAGGTGGGGCTGCTGCGCCGGCGCTTCATGAAGCCGCCTCAGCTCTCCGGCGGCGAGCAGCAGCGCGTCGCCATCGCCCGCGCGCTGGCCAACTCCCCGTCGCTTTTCGTCGCGGACGAACCGACGGGCAACCTCGACTACCGCACGTCGGCGGAGGTCATGAAAATCCTGCTCTCGATCAACGCGGCCGGGGTGACGGTGATCATGACGACGCACAATCAGTACATCGTGGACTCCTATCGTCAGCGGGTCATCGAGCTGGACGCGGGGCGGCTCGTCAGGGACGAGGTCGCGGGGAGGTATGCGCCGAATGACGACGTTTAGGTATATCCTGCGGGACACGGGGCGGCTGTTGATAAGGCACTGGTTCCTGGGGATCCTGACCCTGATAACCGCGGCCGTCATGATGTGGATCCTCGGCCTTACCGCCCTTTTTTCTCTGAACGTCCAAAACCTGCTTCAAAAGCTGGAAAGCGAACTCGTCGTCCAGGCCTATCTGCGTCGAGGAAGCGAAGTGGGGGCAGTTGCCGACCGCATTCGGGCCATGGACAGCGTGACGTCGCTCCGGGCGCTTTCTCCCGAGGAATCGCTGGCGAAGCTCCAGGCCAGGATGGGAAGCCAGGCTCATGCGCTTGACCTGATCGGAGAAAACCCCCTGTCGTGGAACTTCGAAATTCGCGTAAGGAGCGCGCAGGACGTCCCGAATCTGGCGCGGACCCTGATGGCGATGGAGGAGATCGAGGACGTCATCTACGCCGGCATGGTCGTGGACAGGGTCGCCTCCATATCCCGGGTGGCTTCGAGGGCCGCGGTGCTGATGTTCCTTTTGTCCATCATGGTGACGTCCCTTGTGGTCTACAATACTATCCATATATCCCTGTACTCCCGACGCGAGGAGATCGGCATCATGTTTCTGGTGGGGGCGACCCGAAGCTACATCTCCACGCCCTTCGTGCTGGAGGGAACGTTCCTGGCCTTTCTGGGGTCCGTCGTCGCGGTGCTCGGCATCACCTCGGCATACCTTCCCGGGATTCGACTCCTGCAAAACAGCCTGCCCTTTCTCAGCCTGGTGGCGGACAGACGGACCATCGGGCAGTTCGGCATCCTGCTCGTCGGCTTCGGCGCGACTCTGGGCTGGGTGTGCAGTTGCATTGTGGTGGCTCGCTTTATGAGTTCGACGACGAAGCCGCTGTAGGAACGTCATGGGCTCGCAAAAAACACGAAAAACACAAAAAACACGCAAAAAACGGGAAAAAGGGATATTCGGCAATCCGAAAAGTTTGAGGGGCTTCATATTTTCTCTGGCGCTTCTGTCGGCCCTCTTCACGGCAGAGGGCTTCACGGCGGGGATTTTCGCGACGGGAGGCACGGCGCTGGCGGCGGTATCGGATCTCGATTCCCGCATTGCGGCCGAAGAACAGCGGCGAAAAGAACTGGATAAAAAGATCGAGGACTACAAAAACTCCATCAGACAGATGAATCGCAGGGCGGAGGGACTGATCGACCGCATCGACCGCCTTCAGCAGGACTCCGGAAAAGCCCGGCAGGAGATCGCGGTCCTCGAGCTTCAGATAAGTAAACTCCAGAAATCGATAGCCGCTCTGAACGAGGAGATGGGCAGGACCCAAAAGAGGATCGACAATCTCGTTTTTCAACTGAGGCGGCGACTGGTCGACATCTACAAGTACGGCGCCACCGAGGAACTGCAACTGCTCTTCTCGGCGCAGAGCGCGCACGAGGTGCTCGATTCCGCCTACCTCATGGATCGGCTTGCCAGGCACGATCAGTTTCTGCTCGATCAGCTCCGGAGCAGAAAGCGGGAGATCGAGCTGTCGCACCTCACTCTGAAGGATCACAAAGACAGGCTGCAGGAGCAGGTTCGCGCCCTGAACCAGGAGCGGCAGAAATACAACTCCACCATCAAGGAGACGAACTCCTTTCTGAACGACATCCGTCGCCAGAAGGCGCTGGCGGAAAAGGCGGCGCGGGAGACGGAGGAGGCGCAGAAGGCCGTCGGTCAGACGATCCTGACGCTGATGCGCCAGAAGAAGGAGAGAGAAGAGGCCGCCAAGAAAGCGGGAACGGGCAGGGGCAGCGTCGACTATCTCGTCGGCAGGGGGCGGGGCAATATGTTCGACTGGCCCATCCGCGGCCCGATCACCAGCCCCTTTGGTTCGCGCGTGCACCCCGTCTTCAAAACGAAATCGTTCCACTCCGGGCTCGACGTCTCCGCTCCCAGAGGAACGCCCATCACGGCGGCCGCGCCGGGCGAGGTGCTCTTCGTGGGCTGGATGAGGGGCTATGGTCAGGTGGTCATCGTCGATCACGGCCGCAACTACTCCACCGTCTACGCGCACATGTCCTCCACCCGGGTCAGGGAGGGGCAGATCGTAAAATCGGGGACCGCCGTGGGGACCGTCGGAAACACGGGAACGGCGACGGGTTATCACCTTCACTTCGAGGTCCGCGTGGGCAGCGGAGCGAAAAATCCCCTGGATTACCTCAAACGATAAAAAATAATTGGGAGTTTCAGAGGGGCCAGTGAGCCCCAGGGGCGAACGAGCTCCGCCCCTCTGAGCTTGAATGGTTACAAAAATACGTTACACTGCTGCACGTATGGCGACACACACTGGCAACGGGAGAGGGGCTAAATGGAAAGGGGCCGAAAAACACACAAATTGATCCTGAAAATCCTGGCGGCGTCGACAGTGGCGTTTTTTGCGCTTGCCGGGGAGGTGCGGGGCGCACCCGCGGAATCGGACCTCGACGCGGAAATTGCGGCGCAGGAGAGAATGAGCAGGGACCTGAACAAAAAAATACAGCAGTACAACGAGACGGCCAAAAAAAAGGCGCAGCAGGCTCAGAGCCTTCTGGAGCGCATTACGAGCCTGCAGCAGAACTCCAAAATGGCCCAGCAGCAGATTCGGCTTCTGGAGCTGAAATCGAGCAAACTCCAAAAATCCCTGAACTCCCTGAATCAGGAGACGGCGGAGATAGCGAAGAGGGTGAACGTCCTCGTCCGCGAACTGCGTTCCCGTCTGGTGAACATGTACAAATACGGTTCACGGGAGGAGCTGAACCTCCTGCTCTCCGCGGAAAACACGCACGAGGCCATCGCGTCCGCCTATCTGCTGGGGCGTCTGTCGCGTTACGACCAGGTTGTGATCGATAACCTGCTGCATAAAATGGCGGAACTGGAGGAAAGCCGGCTCTCTCTGGAAAAGAACAGGACGCAACTGGCGGAGCAGGGCAGGGAACTGACCGTTCAGCGGGAAAAGTACAACGCGTCCATCAGCCAGACCAACGCGATCCTGACGGACGTCCAGCGCGAACGAAAGAAGGCGGAGCAGGCCGCCAGAGAGATCGAGCTGGCTCAAAAGGAAATTGGCCGCACCATTATGGCTCTGATGGCGAAGAAAAGGACCCGGACGGAGACCGCCCGCCCTAAAGATGGGCAGGCGCCCGTGCAGAAGAAAGAGGAGGACTACACGTACCTCGCGCGGGGTTCGCTTCTGGACTGGCCGATCAAAGGGGCAATCGCGAGGCCTTACGGGCCAAGGACGCACCCCAAATTCGGAACGAAGATCTTCAACTCGGGGATCGACATCCGCGCCGCGGCCAACGCCCCGGTCAAGGCGGCCGGTCCTGGCGAGGTGCTGTACGAGGGGTGGCTTCGCGGTTTTGGACAGGTGGTCATCATCGACCACGGCAACAGCATTTCCACTGTCTACGCGCACATGGCCTCGACCCGGGTCAAAGAGGGCATGGCCGTGAGTACGGGCGCCGTGGTGGGAACGGTGGGGAACTCGGGAACGACGGAGGAGTACAGCCTGCACTTCGAGGTCCGGGTGGGAGACGCAGCCAAAAACCCCCTCAATTACCTGAAAAAAAGCTGAGATGCCGCAGGACGTTCTTTTAAATTTCACTGCAGAAAAAAATTAACGGGGTCAGGGGACTGAGTCCCCTGCGGGGTGTGGGGCGGAGCCCCGCGGTTTTGTTTTTTGCGCCTCAGATTGTTCGGGGGTATCCGTTCAGGCAGCTCTCTGGCGGCCCCCGGGGGCGAACGCCCGATTCCCTGATCCTGAATGTCCGGTTCGGGGCTAAGAGCCATATTGACAGACGAGTGATACAATGACGTTTATTTGGTTTATGCCAGAAAATTTTACGGGAAATTTGCAGGGAAGAAGGTGTTTTTGGCAATGAGCAGAAAAGGAATGTTCAGGTTCACGTTGTACGCGCTGGGTATATCGGCTGTCGCCATGCTGATGTTCTGCTTCGTCGGGTCGCCGATGCCTTCGGCGGGCGCCGCCGACGTCTCCGATTTTGAACGGGTATCGCCGTTCAGCGCAAAATCGTTATGGCTGGTCCGTCAGGCGAGGGCGATCATCGAGACGTATCAGGTCGACGCCGACGCGAAGCCCGTCTCGGAGGAACAGCTTGTCCAGGGCGCAATCAAGGGTATGGTCGAGTCGTGGAAGGACCC
>JAISSA010000276.1 GCA_031273365.1 Synergistaceae bacterium | reverse complement strand
CCGGGCAGCAGATGTAAGCGCATGTATCCTGTTATACTGTCAGGCAAAGGGAGGGGAGAACGATGACGACAAACACAACAGGCCGCCGTACCCCGGCAAAGTTCTTCAACACCGCGGGTATGTCGTCGCCAATGATATTTATCGTGAGATCCTGCCGCGCGAGCTCAGGAACCGGGAAAAATTAACGGGGTCAGGGGACCGGGAAAAATCCCCTGCGGGGTTTTTGTCGGGGGGCGGAGCCCCGCGGTCTTAAGTCGTTAACATTGACTCCGATCCCTGCGTAATATCGGACCTCTGGACATAACGCAGCGGGGGCGGATGTTTTACGCATTCCGCCCCCGCCGCCACAGTTTATTGCAGTTTATTCCTGCAGGGCCGCTACCTCGCGCGTCACGATGATTTCCGTGTCCGTGTCGACCGGGTTTTTCAGGATCACCTGGCCGATGGAGAGGGGCGCTTCGAGGGTCCGTTTGCGGATTTCCTCCATCACGGGTATGATCTTTTCAAGGGGAATGGGCTTTTTCGTGCGCACGCTGACGAGCGGAAAATCCCCTCCCCGCACCGAAACGCTGGTCGTTAAAGTCCGCATGGGCTTTTCGATCTCCTGATGCAGCCACGTTTCGCCCCTGTTGCAGCGATTCCCGCTGAAGGAAAGCAGCTTCGCTCCCTCCGCGCCCCCTGTCGTGTACTCCGCCTCGATGAGGCAGCCGTTCGGGCACACGACGCAGACAAACTCCCCCTTAATCGCTTTTTCCGTCATAAAACCCTGACCTCCAGTGTGTTCTGCCCGCTCTCGCCCAGACCGCTCAACTCCGCCTCAGAAAGCCCCGTCCAGACCATCTCGGCCGGGTGCAGGCGCGCGTGCTTTTCCTCCTTCAGCACCCTGTCGCCCGCCGTGATCCGCAGGACGCCGTCGCGGGACGGCACGTTCACGCGCAGCGCCAGCGTGAGCCCCCCGTCGTCCACCGGGCCGGAGCCCGGCGCCGGCATCGAAATATGGTCCGGCATGACGTAGCGCACGCCCTCGCCGGGACGAAGGGCGACCGTTACGCCGTCCGGGCTCGATTTTCCCATCGCCCGCCTGGCGGCGGCCCTGCCCGCGCGCTCGGCCTCCTCGGAGACCCGGTCCACAAGATCGTGGACGTGAAGGGCGTTGCCGCAGGAGAATATTCCCGGCGCGCTCGTCATGCAGTTTTCGTCGACCAGAGGTCCGCCCGTCACCGGGCTCAGGGCGATTCCCGCCTCGCGCGCCAGCTCGTTTTCCGGGATCAGGCCCACGGAGAGCAGCAGGGTGTCGCAGGGAACGAAGCGCTCCGTCCCGGCGATGGGCTGCCTGCGCTCGTCGACCTGGGCGACCTTCACCCCCTCCAGCCGCCCCATGCCCACGATGTCCACCACCGTCGTGCTCAGGAAGAGGGGGATGTCGTAGTCCACGAGACACTGGCGGATATTGCGCGGCAGCCCGCTGGACCAGGGCAGCAGCTCGAACACGGCCTCCACCTTCGCGCCCTCCAGCGTCATGCGCCGCGCCATGATCAGACCGATGTCGCCGGAGCCCAGGATGCAGACGCGCCTGCCCGGCATGATGTTTTCCATATTGACGAAGTTCTGCGCCGCGCCCGCCGTGTAGACGCCGCTCGGGCGGTGACCGGGGATCGACAGCGCGCCCCGCGTCCGCTCCCTGCAGCCCGTCGCGAGGACGACGGTTTTCGCCTCGATCCTGGACAGACGGCCCCGGGTGGAGACAAGCACTTCATGCTCGGCGCCGCGCCGAAGGCCCAGGACGATCGCGCTTTGCATGACGGAGATCTTCGATTTCCGCAGGGGCGCGATGAAGCGTTCGGCGTACTCGGGACCCGAGAGCGCCGAACCGAAGCGGTGCAGGCCGAATCCGTCGTGGATGCACTGGTTCAGGATGCCGCCCAAAATCCGGTCGCGCTCGATCAAAAGTACGTGCGCGCGCGCCTCGTCCGCCGCGAGCGCGGCAGCCAGCCCGGCCGGCCCCCCGCCGATCACGACGAGGTCGTATGGTGGTAAAGGTCTGCTCATCGTCCGTTCCCCCCTTCCCGCACGAGACCGGCAAACATCGGGGCCCTGCCCCGCACGAAAAAGTCCTCCGGTTTGTATCCATACTCGTCGCGCAGCATACGGACGATGCGCGGGGTGCAGAAGCCCCCCTGACAGCGTCCCATGAGGGCCCGCGAGCGGTATTTGACGCTCGCCAGCGTGCGCGCGCCCAGCGGGTTCTCGATGGCGTCCCGAACCTCCTTTTTCGTGATGCGCTCGCAGCGGCAGATGATCTCGCCATACTCGGGCTCGTCGAGGATCATGTCCATGCGACGTTCCTCGGGCAGGTCGGAAAACGTTCCCACGAAGCCGGGGCGTTCGGCGACGAAGTCGTCCCTCTTCTCCAGCGGGATATGCCTGCCGACCATGTCCCGGACCCTTTCGGCGATGGCCGGGGAGCTGGTGAGTCCCGGGCTTTCGATCCCAATGAGGTGGATGAAGCCGGGAACGGCCGTCTCCTCGATGACGAAGTCGGCGTTGCCCCCCTTCTCGGGCGGCGTCTGCTTGGGGCGGTTGCCGGAGAAACTGCGGATGAAGTCGGACGCGGCGAGGCCGGGAAGCAGCCGCAGACCCTCCCTCCGCAGGTCGACCATCACCGGGGACGTGGCGCGGTAGTCCTCCCGGTTTTCCTCCGGAATGTAGGTCGCGCTGGGGCCGATCAGGATGTTGCCGTCCACGGTGGGCGTCAGGTGGATGCCCAGCCCCGGGTCGTTCGGGCCCGGAACGGGATAGATCAGGGTCTTCAGAGAGCCGTCGAGGCGTTTGTCGAGGACGTAGTACTCGCCCCGGCAGGCCCAGATTTTTGCCCCCGTGACCCCGGCCATGGCGCTGACCTCGTCGCAGTGGAGCCCGGCCGCGTTGATCACCACGCGGGCCTCGCGGGTCGTGCCCGCGCCCCGGACCCTGAAGGTTTTTTCGTTACCGTCGCCGTCGCGCTCGATGCCGTCGACCTCGCAGTTCAGGTGAAAATGGACCCCGTTGGCCAGGGCGTTCTCGGCCAGGGCGATCGTCAGCCCCCAGCAGGAGATGATGGCCGACGAGGGAGTCCAGAGCCCGAGAAGCCCCTCGATGCCCGGCTGAATGCGGCGCATCCCCTCGTTGTCCAGAAGCTCCATGCCCGGCACGCCGTTGGCCTCCCCCTGCGCCTTTTGTTTGTGGAGGCCCGGCAGATCCTCCTCCGTCAGAGCGACGGTCAGCTTTCCGATCCGCTTCAGCGGCACCTTCAGGTCCGCGCAGAGGACGTCCATCATCGCGTTGCCCTTCACGTTCACCACGGCCCGGAGCGAACCGGGCGCGTAGTTGATGCCGGAGTGGACCACGGCGCTGTTGCGGCTGCTGGTCCCCAGGCTCACGTCCGGCTCCTTCTCCAGCACGCCGATCTTCATTTTATAACGAGAAAGCTCGCGGGCTATCGCACACCCGATGACCCCGGCCCCTATGATCAGGACGTCGTATTCAAGGTCAGTTTTAGACAAGGCTCTCACCCTCTTTCGATAGGGAAATATCAGGGGTTTCAGCCAGGGGCGAACGGGCTCTGCCCCCCTGAGCCTGAACGGTTACATTTTGAGAAACGACCTGGGGCAGGACGATCCCGCCCTGTGGGATGACCCATGCCGTGAAGTCCGGCCCGAAGCGCTTTTGCAGGAGGGGCGTCACCTCCGGCCCGGTTTTTTCGCAGAACATCAGGCGGCTTTCCCGTTCGTTCATCTTCGAGCAGAGGAACATGTCGAAGTCGCGGGCGTGCGTCGCCAGATAGTAGAGCTTGTGCGCGCCGAACCGGAACTCCGCCTCGAACTCGCGCATCGTCCGCTCGGGCGTCCAGCCGTGCTCGGCCCACTCCGCGAAGACTTTGTGGCCGTAGCCCTCCTCCAGCTCGGCGAAAAAGAACATCGCCCCTCCGGGGCGCACGGCGCGGGAGGCCATGTAGATCGCCTTGTGGGCCTGGTACATGTTGATGTCCTTCGGGTACCCTCCGGCCGAGACGATGACCGCGTCGGCCGGGCGATCGATCGGGACGAAGTTCATCTCCCGAAACGTTTTGACGCCCTCCATCCACGCGTCGCGGAAATGACCGCCCACGACGCGCACCACGTGCTTATGGCTGTCGGAGACGAGGTTGACGATGAAGTGCAGGGGACAGAACTTCCCGACCGCGACGTCCGTCTCCTCGTAGACCCGATTGCCCTCCAGCAGGCCGATCCCCACGCCGGGGGCGGTCATCATCCCGTGGTTGCGCATGATCGTCTCGCGCCCCGCGACGCCGGGAAAGACGCTCTTGCGTCCTCCCGCGAACCCCGCGTAGTAGTGCAGCAGCACCTCGCCGATCGCCATGCGCAGCTCCGCGCCCGCCACCGTTTTATTGATCAGGAGTCTGTTGCCCGTGGGCAGCGTTCCCATGTCCACGAGGTCCGGAGCGTCGCAGTCGTGGTTTTCGACCCGCCACTCCGCGGCGACGCCCTTTCCGACCAGGGCCTCGATCTCCGCGTCCGTCATCGCCCGGTGCGTTCCCGTCGCCACGACGACCGAGACGGCCTCCCGCTTCATGCCCAGCCGGAGAAGCTCCGCCAGCAGGGGGGGCAGAATTTTGTCCGTCGGCGTCGAGCGCGTCATGTCGTTCACGATGATCGCCGCGGTTCGCGGCTTTTTTTCGCGGACCAGCTCCGCGAGAGAGGGGCCGGCGGTGGGGGA
>JAISSA010000270.1 GCA_031273365.1 Synergistaceae bacterium | reverse complement strand
TTGAACCCCAGGGCGTTGAATTTTCCCACGAGGTTGGGCGCGACCATGTGTTCCACCGCGCTGCCGAACTTTCTGCCCAACTCCCCGATCAACTGCCGGGTCTCCCGCATCCCTCGGTCAAAATCCTCGCGCGACTTCTGTAACCGCCGGTCGGTTTCTTTTTTCTGCAGCTCAAAAGCCTCGCGTGACTTCTGTAACCCTCGGTCAAAATCCTCGCGTGACTTCTGTAACTGCCGGTCGTTCTCTTTTTTCTGCAGCTCAAAAGCCTCGCGCGACTCCTGCATTCGTCTGTCAAAATTCTCCTGCGATTTCAGCAAAGCCGCCCAGACTTTTTCAAAGGTCAGGCCCATTTCAGGCTCCTGCGTCTCCGTCGTACTCATTTGCATATACCTCCTTTTTGCCGAGTGACTGATACTCAACCACTCGCCTCCGCTACAATTATAGCATCGGGGCCGAACAGCGGCATCAGCAATGGAAACGAGACCCTGGGCACAACACGAAGTAGAAATTATATTAGAACTTTAAACTCTCAGGATCGTTTACAGAGTTTTAGATTATAATGCAGGTGTTTTGGAACGGAAATGATTTCATCACTTTGCGACGAGGAGTGAGGCGTGGCATGAACAGGTTTTGCAGGGCAGGTGCGTTTATAACTGTTTTGCTTCTTCTGGCTGTATGGGGATGCGCGTGGGGCGCGCCCTTCGAGGGGCCCATGGCTGAACTCGAGGAGCGTCGCAGAACGACGGCCGCGATGATGGAGGCGGCAACCGTCTGGGTGGTCGTGGAAGAAAAAGATATCATCAGCAACGGCAGCGGATTCCTGGTGGCCGATGGCTGCGTAATGACGAACGCCCATGTCGTAAACAAAGTGAGGCGCGGCGGAAAGATTTACGTGCTGAACGAATCCATCCCGATGAGGGAGGCCGCCATCGTCGACATGGTACTGGACGACCCGGGCAGGGGCATCGGCATGAAGGACTTCGCCCTGCTGCGCTTTACCCCTCCGAAAGGAGTGAAGCTGCCGACGCTTTCCTTCAATCTGGAGGTAAAGAGAATGGACATGGTCAGCGCGTGGGGCTATCCCGCGATGGTGACCCGACTCGACAGGAGCACGCGGCCCATCGTCAGGGACGGCGATACCAGGGGGCTTACGCCTGCCCCGGTAGTTTACACGGAGGGCACGGTCAGCACAATCGTGAACAACGGCTTCGGCAGCACCATAATTCATTCGGCGAACGTAACGGGAGGCAACAGTGGCGGACCTCTCGTGAACAGCCGGGGCGAAGTGGTCGGAATAAACACGTGGCGCTATATGGAGCAGAACGAAGGGGCGTCCCTCAATTTGTCCATTATGGCAAACGACGTCGTAGCCTTTTTGCGCTCCAGCGGAATCGAACCCCGCATCTCCGCCGAACAGTCCCGCAAAGCAGGATCTGGAAAAGGGCAAAAGAGCGAGGACAGGAGGAGGAACGTCGGCCGGTTTTCCGTGACTGTCCCGGAGGGCTGGAGCGTCACGGACGAGGAAAAGGACATGATCTTCCTCAACACGAATGGCAAGGCCATCCTGGTCGGGATAATCAGCGCTCCGAGCAAAGGTGCGAGCCTGTCTCTCCTTGCCGACGTCTACGCTGAGGAATTCGGAGCCGAGCCATTTTTGGACGGCAAAATGTACCGGTTCAACTACACCGACAAAAACGGGACGGATACCATGGCATTCATCAACGACGGAGGAAACGATACGCACATATTGGTATTCATCAGCGGAGACCCGACTGAGCCCGGAGTGATGGAAATACTGGACAGCCTGGAGCGCAACTGACCAAACCAGCGTCAGTCACGGCACGATCTATCAGGGGGGTAAGCTAACGCCTGCCCCCCTAAAAAAGACCCTCAATCTAATACCCATGGCGAGCTTGGGCAGACTCGAACTGCCGACCTACGGCTTAGGAGGCCGTCGCTCTATCCGCTGAGCTACAAGCCCGCACACAGTAGAAAAATATATCACAAAACCCGTATCTGTCAAATATCGAATGCGTCAATACGTCAAATCTGAGCGTCAGTTGTTTACGTACTCCGCCCCGCGCTTCTCCATGACCGTCAGCCGGGAGGGCTTCAATACGACGTAATCCAGTCCATCGGCGTCCTGACCCACCTCGACCGTCCCGATCGCTTCGACCCAGTCGCCCCGTTTGGGCAGAGCGCCGGGTTCGACGACGCACTCGAACCCGGCCACTCCGTCGTTGCCGCAGCAACCGGGGCCATAACGGAACACGTAACGGAAAATCTCGCCGCTTTCCTCGTCGACGTTCTCTTCGTAAATACCCTCCAGCTTTATCCTTCGTCCCGCGTAGTCGTCCGGGTTGAGATAAATGTCGTTGCACTGCTCGATGAACATCTTCTCCCTGATCTCGAAGATCTTTGAATCCCCGGCGGCGGACGCGCGCCGACCGGCCGATACGGTGAAGGCGAGAACCGCAAGCGCAACGAGAAATTTCGTCACTGTGCTCTTTTTCATGACAGCTTCCTCCTTTATTCTTACTCCCTCTATTCTTACTCCAGCTATATTCTGATTTCAGGCTCTATACTCTCACTCCAAGTTTTTCGGCCGTCAGGAAAAGGCAGAACGCCGCCAGGTTGACGATCACGATGCTTGCGCCGGCCGGGGTCGAGAGGCAAAACGAAAGGACCATCCCGATAAAAAAACAGACGACGGAAAGAATCGCCGAGCAGATGACCACGCTCCGGAAACTCGAAAACACGCGCATGGAGGTGAGGGCGGGGAAGATGATGAGACTCGATATCAGCATCGCGCCCATCATGCGCATCCCCACCACGATGACCATCGCGGTCAGCAAGGCGATCAGCATGTTGTAGCGCCCGGGCTTCATGCCCGTCGCTCCGGCAAAATCCGCGTCGAACGTCACGACGAAAATTCTGTTGTAGAACAGAATGTAGAGGACCAGCACGAAGACGGCGACGACGATGCTCAGGGTCACGTCGCTTTTGCTCATGGCGAGAATGGAACCGAACATGTAGTTGCACACGTCGGTGTTCATGCCGGTCGTCATGGAAATCACCATGACCCCGATCGCCAGCGAACTGCTGGATATCAGGGCGATCGCGGCGTCGCCCCTGATTTTGGAGTTCTCGCTGATGCGAAGCAGCAAAAACGCGGCCAGCATAACGACGGGCACGGAAAACTCCAGAGGCGCCAGACGCAGCGAAACGGCCACCGCCAGAGTTCCGAACCCCACGTGCGAAAGTCCGTCCCCGATCATGGAGTAACGCTTGAGCACCAGCGTTACCCCCAAAAGCGCCGCACAGAGCGCAACGAGGATGCCGACCACCATCGCCCGCACGATAAACGCGTAGGAAAACAGCTCTCCCAGCAGCTCAATCAAGGCCGTCATTGTCGTCTCCTCCGTTCATGCGGCGGTAAACGTCGGTGAGGACGTACTCGCTCGTCGTTCCATAAAAAAGCGCCCGCCTGCGCATGTGGAGAATTCTGTTTCCGTAACGCAGGGCGCTCTTCAGGTCGTGGGAGATCATGACGAGGGTCATCCCGTCACGGTTGAGCTTCTCGAACAGTTCGTACATCCCGGAGGCCATGACGGGATCGAGTCCGGTCACCGGTTCGTCGAGCATCAGCAGCTCTCCGGCGGCGCAGAGGGCACGCGCCAGAAGCACGCGCTGCTTCTGGCCGCCGGAGAGGTCGCGATAGGCTGTGCGCGCCTGAGCGGCAATGCCCAGCCGCTCGAGAACCTCGTCCACGCGCGCGTGATCGCGGCGCGTGTAAAACGGGAAAAATCCGTGTCGGTTGAGCCGCCCGGTCAGCACCACCTCGCGCACGCTTGCCGGAAAGTCTCTTTGCACGACGGTCTGCTGGGGCAGGTAGCCGACCTCGGTCCGTTTCAGGCCCCGAAACTCGATACTGCCGACGTCCGGCTTCAAAAGGCCCAGCAATCCCCTGATCAGCGTCGTCTTGCCCGACCCGTTTTCCCCGACGACGCAGAGATAATCCCCGCGCAGGACGTCGATGCTGACGTCCTCCACGGCAACTTTGCCGTTGTAGGACAGGCTGACGTTCCGGGAAGAAAGAATGACCCGACTCGTTTCACTCACCGACTTTTCGTTTGTCAATTCAGGCCCTTCCTCAGATTCTCCACATTGCCCTTCATGAGGGAAAGCCAGGTGACCCCGGACTCGAATTCCGCCCTGGTGACGTTATGGCAGGAGTGCAGCGTCAAAACCTCCGCGCCGGTCTGTTCGGCGATGGCTTTCGCGATGTTTTGATTGCTGAGCTCGATGGTGTAGACCACCGGAATTTTCTCGTCTCTCACGGTCCTTATCAGGTAGGCCATCGTCGCGGCGCTGACGTCCGACTCCGTATGGCACCCCGGAAAGGCCGCGCGATACTCCAGCCCAAACTCGTCGGCAAAGTAACGGAAGGGGAATCTGTCGCCGAAGACGATCTTTTTGCGCCCCGAGGAGGCGACGAGGGCCCTGAACTCCTCGTCCAGTTTGCCGATGTCGCGCACATACCTCTCCGCGTTCGACCTGTAAACGTCCGCGTTTTTGGGGTCCACGCCGCACAGCGTGTCCGCGATCGCCCGCACCAGGGCCATGGCGTTTCGGGGAGAGGTCCAGATGTGTTCGTCGTATTCGCCCTCTTCGGCCTCTCCTTCCTCCTCTTCGGGCTGCATACCCTCGACGAGTTCTTCCGCCACGGCGTCGACCCGGTCGATCAGGCGAACGATCGTTTTATTGGACGACTCCATGGACTCCAGAAGGTCGTCCACCCAGGCGTCGCTCTCCCCGCCGACGTAAATGAAGACGTCGGCGTTTCGCACCGACAGAATATCCTGCGGCGAGGGATCGAAAGAGTGAATTTCCGACTCCGGGCGCACCAGCATCGACAGGTCCGCCGCCTCTCCGACGATGGCCCGGGTGAAGTCGTACACCGGGAAAACGGCGGCCACGATTTTGATGCGACCGCTTGAACCTGCTGGCGCGCCCTCCGCCGAACAGGGATCATAAAGGCCAACAGCCGCGAGCATCGACAGGATAACCGCGACCATCAGCGCAAACGTCGTTCTGCGCAGGATTTTTTTATGCGGGGTTTTATTCAAGATAAAAGAACCTCCTCTTTATTTTGGTGTGACGTCGTGTCGGAAATAACGAAAATAGAACATCCGCAGACCTTCAGGCTCCGGCGAGGACCGTAAAACAGCCGCTCTGCCCCTTCACGGACGCCATCAATTGTTCAGCCTGACTTTTATTCCCGCGGGAGTTTTTTCTCCGATCGGGAAAAAAACCGCCGGCGGGTGCAGAAACAGCGGGAGCAGAACCACGAAGGCGCCCGGAAGAGCGCGCGACAGACCGAAACGCCGCAGCGTCCGGGAGCAGTCGTGAATGTGCGCGCAGACGGGGCAATCATCGCCGCCGCAGTCGTGATCGGTATGCGTGAGGATAAAAAAAGCGGTCAGCAGGAAGACGGCAAGAAGACACAACGAAATCGTCACGTTCAAAAACCGTACGTTCAAAAACCGTCCATGTCTGTGCAGACCTATCGCAAAAATTTCACGCCACTCCTTTCCAGGAAGCTCACCCTGCCCGTCAGATTTCAGGCACATTGTATTATATTACAATATGGAAGTTGAGAAAGTGGATTCGTTTCGATGGGGTTGTTTCGGATGGGGTTGTTTCGGATGAAAACAAATTCGGGTGGAGGTTGATTCGATGATGGACGTATACATGGGAATAGACGTTGGAACGACGGCGATTAAAGCCCTTTTGACGGATATGTCGGGGACGGTCGTGAAGGGCCTTTCACATTCGCTCGACCTTGTAACGCCGCATCCGGCATGGGCGGAGCAGAACCCGGAAAGCTGGTGGCGGGGGGTGCTGGCTCTGCTGCATGCCGTTCCCCGGGACATGAGGGTGGTGCGGATCGGCCTGTCGGGACAGATGCATACGCTCGTGCCTCTGGACGCGGAAGGCCGTGTCCTGCGTAACGCCATCCTCTGGTGCGATCAGCGGACGGCCCTCGAGTGCGAGGAGGCGACCAAAGCGCTGGGAGGGGAGGCGGCGGTCATCGGGATGATCGGCAACCCGATCTATCCGGGCTTTACCCTGCCGAAGATCCTCTGGCTGCGCAAACACGAGCCGGAGGTCTACAGTCGGATGAAGACCTGCCTGATCGCGAAGGATTACATCGCATACCGCCTGACGGGGCGCTTCGGCTGCGATCCCTCCGATGCCTCGGGCAGCGCGATGTACGACGTTTCGGGCAGATCGTGGAACGGCCGCCTGCTCGAGATGCTGGAGATCGACGAAAGCCTGCTGCCCGGGATTCAGAGCTCGTATGAAGTTCGCGGTCAGTTGCGTCAGGAGCTGGCGCGGGCTTTGCAGTGGGAGCCCGTGGAGGTCGTCGCGGGAGGGGCGGACAACGCGGTCTCCGCGCTGGGGATCGGCGTGTGCGAGCCCGGCGACTGCATGATCTCCGTCGGCACCTCGGGGACGGTCGTCGGGGTGACGGAGGAGACGTCCCCGGACCGGAGCGGCAGGCTGCATTTCTTCAACCACGTGATCCCGGGCCGTTCGTACTATATGGGCGTCATGCTCTCGGCGGCGGCGTCCCTGGACTGGTTCAGGGAGAAAATGGGCGCCGGCATTTCGTGGGGCGAGCTCGAACGGGGCGTCGCGGCCCTCCCGATCGGCGCTCATGGCATGTTGTGGCTGCCCTACCTTCAGGGCGAGCGGACGCCGCACCGCAACCCCAACGCGCGGGGCGTCCTTTACGGCATGTCCACGATGAGCGACGGGATGAGCGTCTTTCGCGCGGTCATGGAGGGGATCACCTATGGCCTGCGGGACTCTTTCGAACTGCTGCGGTCGATGACGACGATCCGGCGCGTTATGGTGGTCGGCGGCGGAGCGAAAAACAGGGT
>JAISSA010000206.1 GCA_031273365.1 Synergistaceae bacterium | reverse complement strand
TGCAGAGAGGGATGGAGATTGCGACGGTCGCGGATATTTCCGAGCTTTCCGAGGACGAGATTCGAAAGTTATGTTAGGGAAACGCTGATTATGTGACAGGCAGGGGGTGGATATTGTGTCCGAAGTGATGGGTCAGGACGCGGTATGTTCCGAGCCTCCGGAGGTCGATCATAATTACTGGAAAGACAGCCGCAACCGATTTATCCAGATGATGGAAGAAAAGCGGGAACGCGACGCGATCTCTGAGCTGGCCAGCGCGGAAAGAAAAGGCTTGAAGAAAGGACTGGAAAAAGGCCGAAGAGCAGGCTTGAAGGAGGGCCGGGTGGAGGGCCGGGTGGAAGGTTTGCAGGAAGGCTTAATGAAAGGCCAATTTCCCCCTGTCGGGCATGTTCGGGACTTTCACCCTATAGCAAACGCCCATGTCGGGCGCACCAATTTTAAAACCATGGGGCTCCGCCTCCCGACAAAAGCCCCGCAGGGGATTTTGTCGGGTCCACTGACCCCATTAATTTTTTCTCCCGCCTTTTCCAATTCGGCTGATGAAGAGCCAGCCCTGCCAGAGCCCGAAAAAGGTGACGACGACCGGCGTCAGGGCAACCATCAGGGGGGAGAGCCCCCTTCCTGCCATCCATCGCGCGATGAACACTCCGGCAAACACGTACCCGCCGACCAGAAGCCCGAGCGACAGAACGCGCCCAAAAAGAACGACGTCCCTCAGGCCGCGCCCGAAAAAACCCCTGCGCTGTTTTTGCGGCGACATCTCCAACCGCCTCCCTTCCTTATTTCTGATATTATAAAAGACGAATCGACGTTTGTACCCGTTCAAGCCTCATACGCCCGACTTCGCCATGACAGGGACTGAAACATCCGATCGGGGGTTCCAGGGGGGCCAGCGAGGCCCAGGGCCGAGCGAGCTCCGCCCCCATGGGCTTGAACGGTTACTGACGTTTGAACTCAGGAGGGTTTTGCCTCCTGAAAATCCCATTATAAAGGGGAGACTTCTGCTGATTCATCTGACGAAGCTTTTGCGCGGCGGAAATTTCCCCGGGGACGAGGCGCGCTTTCCGCGTCCCGGCGCTCCCCCGGGCCCCGTGCGTCCCGTCGTCGTGTGGCACATGACGAACACCTGTAACCTGAGGTGCCGCCACTGCTACGCCTCCGACGAAGGGGCCGGAACGCCGATGTCGCGCGCGGAGGCCTTCGCCTTTCTGGATCGCCTCGCGGCCCTTGGGCCCACGGCGCTGTTGCTTTCGGGCGGAGAGCCCCTGACCCGTCCCGATTTTTTCGAACTCGTCGAGCGCGCCGTTGCCCTGGGGCTGCGGGTGTCGCTCTCGACCAACGGGACGCTGATCGATGCACGCGCGGCGGAATTTCTCAAAGACAGGGGCGTTGGCTACGTCGGCGTCAGTCTCGACGGCACAAAGGTGGCCAACGACGCCTTCCGGGGGCTCGACGGCGCATTCGCGGCGACCGTGGCGGGGATCGAGGCTCTGCGCAACGCGAAGGTCCGCGTGGGGCTTCGGTTCACGATGGCACGACCGCTGCTGCCGGAGCTGGCCGACATCATGAGGATATCGAAGGACCTGGCCGTCGATCGCGTCTGCTTTTACCACTTCATCCCCTCCGGCAGAGGCAGGAACGGGACGAAGCTCCTTCCCGCCCGGTCGGAGGCGCGAGACGCTCTGTCGGCCCTGTTCGACTGGGTCGATCGCGGCGCGCCGGAAGAGGTCCTGACCGTCGGCAATTTCTCCGACGGGATTCTGCTTTACCTGCTTCTGAAGGAGCGGGGCGACGGGCGCGCGGAAAACGTGGCGACCCTGCTGGTCGGAGGCGGCGGACGAAGCGGACGCGGCATCGTCTCCCTGCGGTGGGACGGCGTGCTCTTCCCGGACCAGTTTTCGTGGGCGTGGCCGTGGGCGTGGCCGCGACCGATCGAGCGCTGGACGGAGATCGGGAAATTTTTCGCGGCCGCGCCCCTGCCCGAACCCCCGGCCCTGCACGGACGTTGTGGAAGGTGCCGCTGGCTTTCGCTCTGCCGCGGCGGTATGCGTGCCCGCGCCGCCGCCATGACCGGCGATCCCGCCGGCGAGGATCCCGGCTGCGTGCTGGAAGACCATGAGCTGTATTAAACGGGATTCTCAAGGGCCTGCGGCCCTTGAGCGGGGTTTGGGGCAGAACCCCATGGATCTTCAAGAACATCTGGCCGAGCGCCTTCAGGCGGGGCTCCCTCTGACGGAACGCCCTTTCGGGGATATTGCCGTCGAGCTGGGGTGTGACGAGGCGACGGTGCTTTGCCTGACCGAACAGATGATCCGGGAGGGGCTCATCCGCTCGCTGGGGGCGTTTGTGGACTTCGAGCGGCTGGGTTACGAGGGACTTCTCTGCGGCCTCGTTGTGCCCGCGGAGCGCATTGAGGAGGTCACGGGAGCGCTCTGCGACCGGCGCGAGGTCACGCACGCCTACCTTCGCGGCCACGAGGCGAACCTTTGGTGTACGGCCCTTTTGAAGGGCGAGAGGGCTCGCTTCATGGAGGTTCTGCGGGGGCTGCGCTGTCCTTTTGTGGCGCTGAGGACGGAGATGCGGCTGAAGCTGCGCCCGACCTTTCGGTTTTCCGAACGGGAGGGCGACGATGAGGAATTTTCCGTAAACCTTGGAACCCCGGGTGGTCCAACCTCCCTCAGCCTCGCGGAAGTTGCGGAGGTCTGTTCGGAGGAGGACGTTGCCGTGCTCGCCGCTCTGCAACGCCTGCCTGTCGTGTCGCGCCCTTTCGACGGGCCGACGCTGGAGCGTCTGAGGTGTTTGAAGCGGCGGGGCGTTCTGCGCCGGGTCGGGGCGTCGCTCGACCATCGTCGAGTCGGGTACGGGGCAAACGCCCTTGTCGCGTGGGACGTCGGCGAAGGCGGGAGGTACGGAAGGGAAAAGGGGGAACGGGCCGCGCGGTTTTCGTGGGTGAGCCACTGTTACCTGAGGGAGGTGTTGGCGGGCACGCTGCCCTTCGCGTGGCCATGGACGCTTTTCACGATGCTGCACGCGCGCACGGAGGCGACGCTGGTCACGCGCGTCGGGGAGATGAAGGAAGTTCTGGCCTGCCCTGCCGTCGTTTTGCCGACTGTGCGGGAGCTGAAGAAAACGCGGTACGTGTTTTGATATTTAGAATTCAAAAGGGGGAGGCGTTACGGAATGAGGCGAAAGGACCGTGAGGTGACGGACAGAGCGTGGATGGAGGATGTTCTGCATGGCGGACAGGTGATCCAGATCGCCATGACGGACGCGGAGGGAGGGCCCTACCTCGTCACGATGGGTTACGGCTTTAAAGACGGCGTTATTTTCCTGCACGGCGCGCACCAGGGGAGAAAAAACGACATCCTGGCCGTCAATCCCCGGGTTTGCTTTCACGTGGCGACGGATATTGTCGTGCTCAGGCAGGAAAAGAGCATGAGATACCGCAGCGTGACCGGTTTCGGGCGCATCAGCACGGTGACGGACCTCGTCGAGAAAAACGCGGGGCTTAAAATCCTGATGGACCATTATGACGGGCCACACGAGGACCTCGACGAAAAAGGGCTGGCGCGGGTGTGGGTGGCGCGCCTCGATATCGAAAACATGACGGGCAAATGCGCCAATTACGATGATTTAACCCACAGAATCTAAAAAAATCGAGAATGTGACGACCACGCTTCGCGTTCGCGAAAAGGCTGGTTGCAACAGCGCTCCCTCCAGTGCTACAATACAGCTATATAGCTCATTGGGGAGGGTTGTGTCATAAAGAAGACGAACGAGACGAGTTTCAATCCGGAGGACGAACCGGCATTCGAGGAAGCGCAGCGCAAAGGACTTTTGCCCACGCAGATCAACCGCTTCAGCGACCATTTCCTGAAATTCCTGCTGGCTAATCCGAAGCGCAAGTGGCTCCTGCTGGATCTGATCAACACGATACTGATTCTTATGGGATACGAGCCACTGGCGGACATCAGGCC
>JAISSA010000093.1 GCA_031273365.1 Synergistaceae bacterium | reverse complement strand
GGGCTTTTGCCGGGGCGGCGTCGGAGTTCGTGGATACCGTGCCCATGCACAAAAGCGACGTTTCGGACGCGGTTGCGCGGTACGGCAATTTCATTATGTGCCTCGACGAGTACGACGATCATTTTCTGTACGACGTCAGGCCTCTCGGCGGCGATCGGATGGGCGTGATCCTGCTCTCCCCCGGGGGATACGAGAAAAACCTCGTGTTTAAAGCCTCCGAAACAGGAGAACTCATAAGCATTTACGAGCACGTAAGCGTCCCACGAAGAAATTTCCTCAGAACTCTGGAGGGGAAGGGGATTCTGGTCTCCAGCGCGAGAGATCTCGCGCAAAAATTTGTCCGGCAGAACGAGAGACGCGAAAAAACGGTCGGCCACGCGTGAATAATCGTTGAAAGAAGTTTTATAATGAAAGGAATGATGGGGGGAGGGAGACCTTGAAGATTTCGCTTTTGACAAACGGGCCCGGGGAGCTTTGGGGTTGGGCTCGTCCTGTGATTATGGAGCTTCGGAGGCGTGGACACTCCATTTCATTATGGCTGCTTCCCTGTCCGTACGCCTCGGGCAGCGAGCGCAGGGTGGCGTCCGAACTGGGCGTCGATAAACTGGAGGGGCCTCTCAACGGCTTTCAAATCTGGAGCGCCCTCGGACAGGAGAAAACGGACTGCGTGCTGCAACTGGGCGGAGACCTGATGTTTGGGCGGCATATCGCGCGGCGTGCGCGGGCTCCGCTGTTTTCCTACGCCTATGCCCCCAAAAAGGGGATGGAGGGCGCGCGGTGCTTCACGGCCTATCCCATAATGGCCCTGAAGATGCCGGGCGTCCAGGTCATCGGCGACCTGGTCAGAGACGCGCTGTCTCTCGACGTCGGCGCCACGTCCTGGGGACAGACGGGATCCCGCCGCCTGCTCCTGCTGCCCGGAAGTCGGCCCGCCATCCGGCGTCTGTCGTTTGTGTGGCTCTCGACCATCGTCGCTCAGGTAAAGGTTCTCGTTCCCGACGTGGAGATCGGGACGCTTTTTTCTCCGTTTATGCATGACGACGAGTTTGCCGACTGGCGCGACGGGGGGCTCAATCCCATCAGGGTCGGCTCCGGCGTGGCGATGAAGATCGCGGATTACGCGCTGACCCAGCCCGGGACGAATACGCTGGAGATGATGCACTGCGGGCTGCCGGCGCTTGTCGTCGCTCCAATGGCTTTTATGAAGTTCATTCCCCTGAGCGGGCTGCGCGGGATGCTGTCCTCGCTGCCTCTGATCGGCGGGGTGCTCCACGAGCAGGGAATACGGCGACATCTCGCGCGCTACAGCGGATTCATGTCATGGCCCAACCGCGTGGCGGGCCGCATGGTGATGGAGGAAATGTACGGCGACTTCTCGCCTCAGGAGCTGTCCGACAGCCTGGCCGCGTCCCTGTGCGACCCCGACAGGCGGGCGCGCCTGAGCAGAGAGCTGCTGAACCTCTCGGGGGGAGAGGGCGCGGCCTCGCGCCTTGCAGACGCACTGGAGTCCACGGCGTGAGCCCCGAAGCGGAGCGCAAACGAACGGGCGGAGGCGTCGTGCTCCGGCTGGTCCGGTGTACGTTGCCCTGGCTCAGGACTTTTCTGGCGGCGCTGTTCTTTATGGTCGCCGCCGCCGGCCTGAACGTCCTTCCTCCGTGGCTGTTCAGAAGTGTGGTCGACGACGTTCTGATCTCCAAAAACATGGGCGTCCTGAACCTGCTGTGCGTCGGGGTCGTCGTGATTTTCGCCCTGAAGGGAGCGGCGCTCTACTGGCGGGAGTACCTCATGAACCGGGTGGGACAGCTCATGGTCATGGACATTCGCGTGACGCTTTACGATCACATGCAGCACATGTCCCTGCGTTACATCCACGCCTCGCGCGTGGGCGAGCTGATGAGCCGCATCACGGGCGACGTGGCGACGCTCCAGACCCTCGTCACGAGCACCTTCGTCAACCTGGTCGTGAACGGCGTGACGTTTGTCGGGATGCTCGGTTTTATTTTCTACATCAACTGGCGTCTGACGCTGCTCACGATTACGGTGCTGCCCGTCGTCGCGTGGCTGCTGACCTTCGCGGCCGGACGCCTGCGCATGGCGGGGCACCGGGTTCAGGAGCGGCTGGCCAGCCTGACGGCCATCGTGCAGGAGGCCTTCTCCGCCATTCGGGTCGTGCGTTCGTTCGCGACGGAGGATCTGGAACTTCGGCGTTTTCGAAGGGGGAACGTCGAAAACTTCGAGGCGCTGCTCCGCGCCGTGCGTATCCAGGCGCTGTTTTCCGGGATCATCGAGGTCTTCCTGATCATGGCGCTGGCGGTCGTCTTCTGGTTCGGCGGGCGCGAGGTTCTTCGGGGAGCGCTCACGCCCGGCGAGCTCGTGTCCTTCATCGGCTACATCGCCTTCATGGTGCAGCCAATCCGCGTTTTTATGAACAGCATGAGCTCCATGCAGACGGGGCTTGCGGCGGCTGAGCGCATTTTCGCCGTCCTCGACATGCCCACCGAGGCGACCGGCGGGGCCGGGCGCGACCCCGGCCGCGTCGAAGGGCGCGTCACGTTCGAGCACGTCTGTTTCTCCTACGCCGAGGGGCAGAAAATTCTGAAGGACATCAACGTCGAGACAAAGCAGGGCGAGAAAATCGCCATCGTCGGCCCTACGGGGTCGGGAAAGTCGACGCTGGTCGATCTCATCCCCCGTTTTTACGACCCGACGTCCGGGCGCGTTCTGATTGACGGGCAGGACGTCGCGACCCTTTCGTTGCCCGCCCTGCGAAGACAGATCGGCATCGTTCCGCAGGAATCGGTCCTGATGAAGGGCTCCATGGCGTTCAACATCGCCTATGGGCTCCCCGACCTCGTCGACGGCTCGGGCGCCGCGTCGGGCGCTGCGATGGAAACGATTCGCGCCGCGGCGAAGATCGCGGACATCGACGACTTCATTATGAGCCTTCCCGAGGGGTATGGGACGGAGGTGGGGGAGCGCGGCGTCACCCTGTCGGGCGGAGAGCGCCAGAGAGTGGCCATTGCGCGCGCCGTCGTCCGCGATCCGCGTATTCTGATTCTGGACGAGGCCACGTCCTCGCTGGATCTCGGCGTGGAGCGCCAGGTGCAGGAGGCCATGAATCGCGCGATGGCGGGGCGAACGGCTTTCATCATCGCGCACCGGCTTTCGACCGTGCGCGACGCCGACCGCATTCTGGTTCTGGACGCCGGGCGGATCGTGCAGGAGGGGACTCACGAGTCGCTCCTCCACGTCGGCGGGCTTTACGCTCAACTGCACTGCCTGCAGTTCGAAGCGCACCCGTCCGGCGTTTGAATCGGCGCTTTTTCATGTTGAAAAAATTCCTGAAGTCAGCGCGCGATCCGAAAAATCCGCGATATTTACAAAAAGCACAAAAAGCGCAAAGCTCACAAAATATCTTTGTCCGCCTGGTGCAAAGCTACATGGATTTTGTTCGCGGGGCGGAGGGCAGGAAGCGTTTTTCGGCGTGGCTGCTGCTGGCTCCCTCCTCCTGGGCGGGGCTGTTGCTGGTCGTCGTTCTGGATTTTCTGTACCGACACGGCCTGAAGCGAATTCAGGAGCCCGCCATCCCGGTCATCAGCGTGGGCAACATCAGTTATGGAGGGACCAATAAAACCCCCTTCGTGGAGATGCTCTGCCGGATGATGCGGGAAAAAGGCGTTTCCGCGGGGATCGTCAGCCGCGGCTACGGCGGGGCGAACTCCGACGTTCTGGTGTTCGAGAACGGAAAGGCCAACCGTCGCGCCGTCGGAGACGAACCGCTGCTGCTCTCCTCGCACCTGCCCGACGTTCCCGTGGCGATCTCCCGCGATCGCGCCGCGGGGCTTCTGGCGCTCGAGCGCCGGGGGATCGAGCTCGCTGTCGCGGACGACGCCTTTCAGCATCGGCGCATGGCCCGCGACGTGGACGTCGTCCTGATCGACGCGGCCTGCCCGTTCGGCAACGGTCGCCTCATCCCCGCGGGCATCCTGCGCGAGCCGATCGAAAACCTGAGGCGTGCGCACATCGTCGTCGTCACCAAGGTGGAAGAGGTCGACAGGGACACGCTGAGCGCGCTTCACGAAAGGTTGTCCAGGTACGTTCCCCCGGAGCGCATTTTCGACGCGAGGCTCGTGGTCCGCGACCGGACGCTGTGGGATGGAGAGAGCTTTCGCCCGCTGACGTCGACGATGCGGGGCCGCGGGGTCCTGGCGTTTTCCGCCATAGGCAACCCGGACAGCTTCATTCATTCTCTGCGGAAGGAGGGGGCCGACGTCCTGGCCGAGCGTCATTTCCGCGACCATCACCTCTATACGGCCGCCGACATGGAAGAACTCGCCGCGGCGGCGCGCGCTTCGGACGCCGAATTCCTCGCCTGCACCGAAAAGGACGTCTACAATCTGCCATGTTCCTGGAAACCCGGCTTCCCTCTGGTCGTGCCGCGGGTGGCGACCACGCTGGACGACCCGGAGCGCTTCTGCGAGGTCCTGGTCGACTGCCTGCGGCCGCGGCTTGTCGTCGCGTCCAACGGGTACGGCGAGGACGCCATAGGGGTGCTGATGGCGCAGAAGCTGCGCGCCGCGTTTCCGGAGGCGGAGGTGACGGCCTTCCCGCTGGTCGGGCGCGGAGAAGCCTACAGAACCTCCGGCTTTTCCGTGGGATCGACGCCGTCCGTCACCCCGTCCGGCGGAGTTTTGAAATATCGCCTGCGCGACCTTTGGGGCGACATTCAGGCCGGCCTGTTCGGGCATATCCGCGAGCAGCAGGGGGACTGGCGCAAAATTGCGAATACGGTCCGCACGCCCATCTGCGTGGGCGATGTTTACCTGCTCCTGCACGCCCTGTGGGGTCAGGGCGTCGCGCCCCTTTTCGTCGCGACGGCCAAGACGGTCCGCCTCAGCGGCCACTGGCGACTGGAGCGCTTCATTATCCATCGCTACAGCCGTCGCACCTGGACGCGCGACCAGGACACCGCCGACCAGCTCTCCGCGTCAGGAGCCGACGCGATCTACGCGGGCAATCCCATCATGGACCTTCTGGGCGACGTGCCCGCGGCCCCGTCGAAGGGGCCGGCGACCCCGCTGAAAGGGTCTGCGACCCCACTAAAAGGGTCCATGACCCCGCTGGTTATGCTCCTGCCTGGAAGCCGCCTGCGCGCCTACGACGACGTGCAGCTGCTTCTCGACGCCGTGGAAAAACTTCAGGCCCGGAAGGCCTGTGGTTACGTCATGGCGCTGGCCCCGACGATCGACCCTGTGCGTCTCCTCTCTTCCTGCAGGGGGTGGCGGTTGCAGCTGGAATCGGAACCCGTTCTGACGCGGGGCGGAGTTCGAATCCGGCTGCATCGGGGCAACGTCGCGGCCGCCGCATCGGAGGCCATGCTGCTGATCGGGCTGGGAGGCACGGCGAACCAGCTCTGCGCCGGCATGGGGATTCCGGTGGTTTCTATCGACGAGAAGGGCAAGCGGGTGCAGAAGAAGCTTCTGGAAGATTCCGAGGTCCTGGTCGAACCGACGTCCGACGCGCTGGCCGGGAGCGCGTTCAGGATTCTGACGACGCCCGGCCTTTACAAAAAAATGAGCGACGCCGGCCGCTCCCGCATGGGCGAGCCGGGCGCCCTCGACAGCGTTGCCCGCTACGCCGGGGAGGTCCTCGGCTGGAGGGTTCGCTGCCGGGTATACGGTAAACTTGCTGTATGCCGGGGGCGGGGATTGAATAAAGTCTAAAAAAATCATAAAATTCAAGGGATAAAAGTATGCCCAAAATTCAGGGGGATAGTTATGAGCAGAAACCGGAAATTTCCAGAACGGAACGTCCCCGGCAGCAGATGGTGGAAGGTGGATTTCCACGCGTACACGCCAGCCTCGGATACCTACGGACGGGGGGACAAGTCGGTGCTGCTTTCCACAACGGCGGAGGTGTGGCTGCAAAAAGCCATGCAGGCCGGGATGGATTGCGTTGTCGTCGCCGATCATAACTCCGGGGACTGGATCGACATTCTGAACGCCCAGTACAAGGACCTGTTGCTGGACGACGACAGACCGGAGTGGTTTCGCGAGCTGACGCTGTTTCCGGGCGTGGAGGTTTCCGTTCAGGATGGCGATATCCGTATCCCCCTTTTGGTGGTATTCGACATCGCGTCGGGCAGGGAGGCCATCGTCTCTTTCCTTGGGCGCTGTGAAATTTTCTCGCGGCATGGAGATCCCTCGAACGTCATCGTGGCGCTCGGATTCACCGATGTCGTGGACGTGATCCGAAAAATGGGGGGCATCGCGATCCCCGTCCGTCTCGACGACCCAAAGCTCCTCGAGCAGCTGAACAAAGACGGATCCCTGAGCAGGAAATTCGAGGGCATCCGGGCCGTGAGGCTGGCCAATCCGCGTATCGCGGAGAAAATCGACGGCCCGTTCAAAAAGGCCATGAACCGGGTGGCGAAGGTTATGGGTTCGGACGCCAGCAGGCCGGAGGAGCTGGGACGACTGTTCTCCTGGGTTAAAATGAGCCTCCCCACCCTCGACCAGCTGGAAATGGCCATCAGGAACCACGGCCTCTGCGTCCGGAATCAGGCCGACCCCCCCGTCCGGGAGCCGGACATCTTCCTGCAACGGCTGACCATCACCTCGATGAGCCACTGCGGGCGAATAAAAGACAGGCCCTTTGAGATGAGGTTTCATCCCCACTTCAACACCATCATCGGCGGCCGGGGGTCGGGAAAATCGACGGCGCTGGAGTCCGTTCGCATCTCGACGCGTCGGGGGCACGAACTGGACAACACCGCTCTGCGCGCGGATTTCGAGCGTTTTCTCCGCCTTTCCAGGGAGAGGGGCGTCATGCTGCCCGAGACGGAAATTCGCCTGGAGCTCAGCCGCAGGGGGAAGGAGTATCGTCTGTCCTGGCGGTACGACGACACCGGGCCGGTGCTGGAGGAATGGGTGGACGACGACGGAAAGGCCCCGGACTGGCTGGAGTGCGATCCGGGAAACCTGCAGGAACGTTTTCCGCTCTCGATTTACAGTCAGAGACAGATCAACGAGCTGGCCTCCAACCCGCGGGGGTTGCTGGGGATTATCGACCGCACGTCGGACGTTGCCCAGGCCGAGTGGCTTTCCCGGTGGGAGAAGACAAAGAGTCGCTACCTGCAGCTCCGCGAGCGCCTGCGGGAAATTCGGGCGGAGTTGAACAGCGAGGCCGAGCTGCGCATTCGCCTCGCCGACGTCGAGAACGATATGAAGGTGTACGAGGAAAAGGGCTATAAGGACGTCCTCTCGCTCTATCAGGCACGCAACGGACAAAAGGACCGTCTTGTCGGGACGCCTCCCGACTGGGACGGCCTGATCGGGGAAATTTCCGCGATGGAGGAACGTGCCCGCATTCCCGCCTTTCCCGCCGACGCGTTCGGAGAAGGAGACGAAACTCTGCCGGAGCTGCGCTCGCTTTACGATGAAACCTTAAGGAAGGTGGACGAGGTGCGCGCCCTGCTCCAAAACTCGGCCGGCCTGCTGGCGGCGCTCTCCGGGGACTGGAAGTCGAAGCTGAAGGGAACCACGTGGCAGAAGTCCCTCGAGGAAAGCGAGGTCGGGTACGCCGCGCTGCTGGAGGAGTACGCGAACAACCCGCAGGCGCTTTCACTCTCGGCGTTCGGTCAGTGGGTGCAGAAGAGAAGCCAGTTACAGCAGCAATTGCAGCGAATGGACACCCTGCGCAGGAACGCGCTGGACGTCGCGAAGCAGGTCCGGAGCACGAGGAAAAGCCTGAGGGCCCTCCGCGAAGAGCTGTGGGAGAAACGCTCCAGGTTCATTCAGAAGGTTATCGGGAACAGCCCCTACGTTCGAATGGAGCTTGTGCCCTGCGGCGACGTCTCCGTTCTGGACGAGGAATACCGCACGATTCTGGGCCTCACCGACGGCAGTTTCGAGAGTTCCATCCTCGACGGGGGGAAAAACAACGCGGAGGGCCTGCTTGCGGACCTGTTCAACTGGAAAGAGGCACGATCCGCGGCGGATACGAAAAAGCGCATCTCCGCGCTGATAGCGGGGGTGAAGCACGAAACGCTGCGTCAGGCGCGCAGGGCCAGAAACGGGTTCGGCAAGCGCATGAAAAAACTTTTCAAGGAACAGCCCGAGGTGGCGGATCGTCTGATGTGCTGGTGGCCTGAGGACATGCTGAAAATCAGGTACTCGAAGGATCCGCAGAACGCGAAGTTCTACGACCTCGAAAAGGGCTCTGCCGGGCAAAAAGCGGCGGCCGTGCTGGCGTTTCTGCTCAGCTACGGCGAGGAGCCGCTGATCATCGACCAGCCGGAGGATGACCTCGACAATACGCTGATCTCCGACCTGATCGTCCGTCAGATTCACGAACACAAAGATCACCGTCAGCTTCTGATTGTGACGCACAACCCCAACATCGTGGTCAACGGCGACGCCGAGCTGGTGCATTCCCTGTGCTACGTCAACGGTCAGGTCCTTCTGGACCGACAGGGAGGCCTCGAGGAAAAAGAAATTCGCAACTCGATCTGCACCATCGTCGAGGGCGGCCGCGAGGCCCTCGAGAAACGCTACAGGAGGCTGACGACGGAGAAATAGAACGATAAAAAAGAGAGGCGGAGCTGCAACGGAGACCACGCCCGGCGCGTAAAGGGAACTGCGGCGTCACCGTTTTCTTCGCCTTCTCCCGCCTGCGGGCCGCTAACCGAGGGCAATCGCGCGTGCGGCGACGACGCCGCTGGCGGCGGCCTGGACGATGCCGCGGCTGACTCCGGCCCCGTCGCCGATCATCCAGAGGCCCCCGATCGAGGGAACCGCAAGGTTCTTTTCAAGTTCGAGCCTCAGCGAGTACAGCTTGATTTCGACGCCGTAGAGCAGGGTGTCCGAGTGATTGACGCCGGGCATGATCTGGTTCAGCGCGTCCAGAAACTCCACGATGTCCATGACGTAGCGGTGCGGCAGCACAAGGCTGAGGTCGCCCGGCTGCGCCGACGCCGTGGGCTCGACCATGCCGCGGTCGATGCGGGCCTGCGTGGAGCGCCTGCCGTCCCGGAGGTCTCCCAGACGCTGCACAAGGACGCTTCCGCCGGCCAGCATGTTCGCCAGCTTCGCCACGTGCGTGGCGTAACCGATGGGGTCGCTGAAGGGCTGCGTGAAGTTCTTCGTCACCAGAATGGCGAAGTTCGTGTTTCCGGATTTTTTATTCTTCAGGCTGTGCCCGTTGACCGTCACCAGACGGTGCGCCTGATTGAACTCGTGCACGACGTAACCCGAGGGATTCATGCAGAACGTCCGGCAGCGATCGTCGAACGTGGGCGTGTTGTACAGGCACTTGACTTCGTAGAACTCGCGCGTCAGAAGCTCGCAGACGCTGTCGGAGACCTCGACGCGCACGCCGATGTCCACGGGCATCGACGCGATGGGCAGCTTCAGCCTGCCGATGATCTTCTCCAGCCACGTCGCGCCCTCCCGTCCCGGCGAGACGACGACGTGCTCCCCGCGAACCTCCGTTCCGTCCTCGAAGCGCACTCCGACGGCCTTCCCGTTTTCCACCAGCAGGTCGTCCACGGCGGCGTTCATTCTGATGTCGCACTTTGTGGACAGGTCCTCGTACATGTTGTTCAGGACCACCCGGGACGCGTCCGTTCCGATGTGGCGGATGCGCGCCGGCAGGATGCGCAGGCCCGCCTGTGCGGCCCTGCGGATGGCGTCGCGCGCCGTCTCGCCGCCGGCCTCGTAGTAGTGAGGATCCGCACCGAAGCGGACGAACGCCTCGTCCACCCGGTCGATCAGGGAACAAAGCGCCACACGGCCAATGTACTCCTCCAGATTGCCGCCAAACCCCGCGGTCAGCGTCAGTTTTCCGTCAGACGCCGACCCTGCGCCGCCCCACCCGGAGACGACGGCGCAGGAGTCGCAGTTGACGCAGCTTCTGACCTGCCCGGCCGCGATGGGGCACTGGCGCTCGCTGATCAGCCGCCCCTTGTCCGCGATGAAAACCTTTTTTCCGCTTTCGACCAGCTCCGCCGCGGCGAAGATCCCCGCGGGCCCCGCTCCAACAATGACCGCATCGTAATTCGTCATGCATATCCCTCTCGTTTCGCCTGCGTGTTTCAACATGTCCAAAGGTATCAGTGTAGCATATATGTCCGATGAGGGACCTTCCCGCCTCGGGGGTTTATCAGGCTTCCAGCTCGTGAAAACCGTCGACCTCGATTTTGGCGTCGCGGACCACGGACTCGACCCCGGCGCGGGATTCGCAGGGGAAATCGCAGGCGAGGCCGCAGCTCGACGAAAGCCTTCGCGGCACGGGCGTGATGCGGGCCTGGATGCCCTTCTCGCGACAGGCCCGCTCGAACAGCAGCGCCATGCTTGTGGTTTTGAACGTTGCCAGACAGGCCATGGACATTCACCGCCTTCCTCAATTCCACCCTGAAAGGTTTCCGCGCGCCGAAAACACGCGCGATTTTCGCGCAGATATTCTATAATGAACGACGTTTCTTTCATAGTTGTTTTCACACCCTGCACTGTGCCTGTGTATTATTTTGAGTATTTTTAGTTAACTTACTTCGCTGGAGGATAGAATTTGTTTTATCTGGTTATAGGCATCGTGCTTGTTGTTGCCGTCGGCGCCATCATAAGCCGCTCGCGGCATTCGGAGGAACCCCCCAGGCCGGAGAGCGGCGAAAAAACGCCCTCCGACTCCGCCGTTCCGGCCCTGGAGGAAGCGAGTGCGCCTCCGTCCGGTGAGGCCGGGGATTTTGTCGTGCTGTCCGCCCCGGCCGCGACCGGCGAACAGCAGGCCTTTCCAAAGGAAGAAATCATTCCCCTCAAACCCCTGCTGGCGGCCGAGCCCATCAGCTCTCCCAGCGCGCTCGTCTCGGCAACCTACTCCTCCGCCGCGCCGGCACAGCTTTCCGCGGACTCTCCCTACTCGTTCCTCGGTGCCCCGGAGGCGAAACCGAAGCCCGAGCCGGCGCTGCTGCGCTGGAGCGGCAGGGCGGGGAGCATCCAGGTCGGCGACCTGACCCTTCGGGGCCCGATGGCGTACTGGTCCAGCGGGCCATCCTCCACGCCGGAGCCATCCTGCATCGACGTCACGCTTCCCGTGGAGTTCCCCGGCGAAAACGAACTTCCCGCCGAAGGAGCGGCCTCCTACGCCGATATGACGCCCATGCAGCGCGGGGCGTACCTTCAATGGCTGGCAGGGGGGCGCATCCAGCCACCGACGCACGTCTGTCAGCCGTCGCTGTGGCTCTTCGGGCTGGAGCGTCGCGTCCTCTCCGACCGCCTCGACATCGCTCTCTGCATCGGCGAGGCCTTCCGCCTGCTGCCTCTGCTGCGATGGGAGCCGCTGCGTCAGGGGCTGGTGAAGTTCATCACGTGGATGGCGGCCAGGATATGGCTGCCGGAGGAGCAGCTTCTCGTCTTCGTCCGTTCGCTTCCGGCGGTTCCCCCGGAGATTTTGAACATGCTGCTGCGCCCCTACGCCGACGCGAAGCTGCCGTTGCCCTCCGTGATCGCCTTCACGCTGATGCGCGCGTCCTCCCTTGGGGGGCCCCGGACGATCCCCCACACGGACGACCTGGTCGCGCAGTTTGCGCCCATCTACAAGCAAAGGTGCCAGGGCGGCATCGTCCTTTCGAAGCCGAAAACCCCGATCTTCGTGGCCTATGTTCCGGTCAACCCCTCCCTTGCCGGCGACAAAAACGCCGTCGGAGGGGTGCTGGAGCTTCCCGACTTCTTCAGGGACCCCACGGACTTCAACTCCCTGGTCGCCGCGTGGCAGGCCTTTCTGAAGGAGGCGGTTCCCCCCGCGGAGCCCGCCGAAGAGCCTCCCGTCCCCGCCAGAGAGGAAGTCGAGGCCCGTCCCGACTGGGTCCTGTTCATTCAGGGCCTTCAGGCCGGAGGCGAGGCGGCGGGCGAAAAACCCGCCGAGATGCCGAAAGGCCCCGCCGTCACGGAGCTGGGCAACCTGGCGGATCTGATGGAGATCGAGCGCGCCCGGACCCCGGAGGGAGAGCTTCGAAAGCCCCCCGCTGCGGATCGAAAAAAAATCGTCGAGGCCGCCCGCATCGAGGGTTTTCTCATCTTTCCCGACCTCGGCATCGCCGGGAAGGAGTATCATTGGGAGGACTCCATCGTCGTCGTCCCCGCGGAGACGGGAGCGCGTTCCTCCCAGGACTGCAACGCGGCGGCGCTGTTGCTGGAGTACGCCATCGCGCTGCAGGGACTGACCGAAGAGAAGTCCGCCGCGGAGCTGAGGACGCGGATGGACGACTACTTTTCGCTCTCCTCCGACGACCACATGCGCCTCGAGGCCCTTTCCTCCGTCCTCCTGAAACACCCGACGGACCTGGAAAACATCGGAGAATGTCTGAGGTTCTGGCTGTCGCGCGAGCAGCGGGCCGTCGTCCGGGACCTTCTGATGGGGCTTCTGATGAGCCCGGGCGACCTGACGGAGGAACGACGCGCGGAGCTCTCCCGGTCGCTCTGCGCCTCGCTGGAGGTCGCGAGGGACGCCCCGCCGCCGGTGACCGTGGAGCGCACTCTCGACCTGGGGCTGCGCGCGGCGGAGGTACTGGCGGCGCTCTTCAGGGATTGACGGCCTGATATCGGGGGAGGTTGAAACTGATGCTTGAATATGTGATTGTGGCGGACGACTATACCGGCGCGGCGGAGACGGCCGCGAAGTTCATGAATGGCGGGTACCGCTCCTCCATCACGCTGGACATCGGGTCGCTGGGTTCCATGAGAAATTACGCGGCCGTCGCGCTGGATACGGAGACCTTCTTCGCCTCGCCCGGGGATGCCGCGCGGAAGCTGGCGAGCGTGGGGCGCGACCTGTTGCCCTGGAAGAACAGCGCGGTGATCTTCAAGCGCGTCGAGCCGGCCCTGCGCGGCAACGCGGGCGTGGAGATCGGCGCGATTTCCCGCGCGCTGAAGTTCGACTATGTGGCCGTCGTTCCCGCGTTCTCCCGCGGGCGTCGGGCCATCGAGGAGGGCACGATTTACCTTGACACGCAGGAGCGCGTGCCCCCTCCCGCCGCCACGACGTTCCGGTCCGCCACGCTGGAGGCCACCGCGGACACGCTGCGCCGCGAGGGGATGCACCCCACCGAGGTCACGCTGGAGGACCTCCACGCAAACAGGGTCCCGGAGATTTTCGCCGGGAAGGGCTGTTTCTGCTTCGACGCCGAGAGCGACGAGGACCTCAGGGCGATCGTCCGGGGCATCCTGAAGGTCACGCCGGCCCGAAACGTCCTCTGGGTGGGGGCCATGGGCCTCGCCGAGGCCCTGGCGATGACGCCGCGCCCCTTCATCGTGGTCGTGGGAACGGCGCACCCGCGCAGCATCCGACAGGCCCGCCAGATTCTGGAGCACAGCATGGCCTCCTTCGTCCGGCTCGACGCCGACGCCCTGACCCTCGACGCCGATGCGACAAGGGCCGAGCGTGAACGTGCGGCGACCGAGGCGGAGGAACTGCTCCGATGCGGACAGTCGGTTCTGCTGGCCGCGACGATAAACGACCACTTCGTTCGTGGATCCTACCCCAACGACGACATCGACGGTTTTCTGGGCTTCCTCGCGGACACCGTGCGCGACATCCTGGGCCGCGTGCGGACAGGGGGCCTGTGCATCACCGGCGGCGACTGCGCCGTGCGGATTTTCCAGAGGGCGCGGGCCGAAAGCGTCGTGCTGCTCGAGGAAATTCAGGAGGGCATCACGCTCTCCGAGCTGAACGGAGGCCCGTTCGACGGCCTGCGCATGATCACCAAAAGCGGACAACTGGGCGGCGAACGCGCGCTCGTCCACTGTATGGAGTATTTTTTGCAGGAAAGACAGGAACGGTAGAGAAAATTATTTTATGTTGATTACGTTATTTTCGAGGAGGCGGTTTGTGTGAGAGGCGGTTATTTGCTTTTGGGGTGCGTTGCAGCGGTTTTGTTTCTGTCGTGCCGAGGGGCTGCGGCGGATTCGCTCGTTCACAGGTACACGGTCGGGGCCTTCGAGGTGATTCTGCTTTCAGAGGGAGCGGCCGAGAGGGACACGTCGCTTTTCGTCGGGGCCAGTCCGGAGCAGGTCAGAAAATACGTCCCGACGGGTACGTATGTCACGGCAACCAACGCGTTTCTGGTCCGTATGCCGGACCGTCTCGTGCTGGTCGACACCGGCTACGGCAGGGAGCTTTTCAAAAATCTGAAATCCGTCGGGGTCGAGCCGGAGCAGATCGACGCCGTTCTGCTGACGCACATGCACGGAGACCACATCGGAGGCCTGGTGCGCGATGGAAAACCCGCCTTTCCCAAAGCCGCGATTTTTGTGGCGCAACAGGAGCGGGACTACTGGACCAGCGAGGAGATCATGAACACGTTCCCCGTGGATAAACGGGGCGGCTTCAAAAACAGCATGGCCGTCATGGCGGCCTGCGGCAGTGCCGTGCGCACCTTCGACCCTGTGGCGGACGAAGACGCCGAACTTCTGCCCGGCGTCAGGCCCATTGCCGCGTTCGGCCACACGCCGGGGCACACGCTTTACATGGTGGATTCGAACGGCAGCAGGCTTTTGATCTGGGGCGACCTGACCCACGCCTCGGCGATTCAGATGCCGGCCCCCGAGGTGGCCATGACCTACGACACCGACCCGGCAATGGCCATCGCCTCGCGCCTGGCCGTGCTGAAGTACGTCGCGGAAAACAACATCCCCGTGGCGGGCATGCACGTTCCCCTTCCCGGCATGGGGACGGTGAGCGCCGCCGACGCGGGCTACGTCTTCACGCCCGTCCCGTAACCGGGGGAGTTTTTTCCGGGTTTTTGGGAGGTCGCCGCGCGCTCCATGCACTCCTTCATGATCTTCCAGCTTCGGGCCGAGGCGCCTCCCACGGTGTCAAACCACGCCCTGCAGGCCTCCTGCGTGCGGGCGCAGAGAGCGGGGTCTCCGGACGAAAGCCAGGCCTGCGCGAGCTGAGGGGCATTGCGGACCACCTGCGCCGCTCCCATTGCATCCATGCGGGCGGCGTCCGGGAAGTTGCCCATGTT